>JAHDDD010000387.1 GCA_020629535.1 Saprospiraceae bacterium | reverse complement strand
TTGACTAACAAACTCACCTCAACCATTGCTTGTAAAGCCCAACCAATCGGGCTTCATCAATGGCCCAATGAAGCTCTTTAGCAGCAGAAATGGTGTTCTTTTGCAGTTGTGAATAAAGATCCGGCACTTGTAAATTTCTCACTGCTTCGATCAATGCATTGGGAGTATAGTCATCGATCAAGATACTCATACCATACTTTTCATTCAATGCTTTGTACTCTGGGTAGTTCATGCAAATGCAAGGAAGACCGGCATTTATATAATCAAAATACTTGTTGGCCAGGCTGTAATAATAACTCTTTGAATCAGCGGAAAGGAGATTGATAGATATCTGGCATTTAGCAAGTTCTTTGGAAATATTTTCAGGCTGCACAAAACCAAGGAATTTTATCCGGTCATCGACTTTCAGGTCTTTTGACAGCTGTTTCATCTCTTCAAAAAGATCACCATCACCCAAGACTGTTAAGTGACAATCTTTCAACTCGGTCAATGCTTCGATGGCAATCTCAAGTCCTCTTCCTTTGTTGATGACACCGAGATACACCAATGAGTTGATTTCATTTGAGATGATGTGTTCTTTTTCCGGTCCGGAAATTTGAACGGGTGTATTTCTAATCGTCTCATATGAAACATGATACAATTCAGAAAATTTGTTAGCCAATTGAGAACCAACGGTATAGTTGTATTTGATGCGTGGCAATATCCAATTGGCAATAGTACTCCAAAATGATTTAACGAAATTCCTTCCCGTCAATTCCGGAACTTCAGTAAAATATTCGTGTGCATCAAAAATCAAGGTCCTGCCAGTCAAAACTGAAACCATTTTGGCAGCCAATGCCGTATCAAGATCGACAGCACAGATCGCATCAGCCTTACGAAACAACAACTTGAAAAACAAAACCAGATTCAACCAAGCGTAAAATAAAAATCCACCTTGAAAAGGAGACCGGATGCGCACCAAATTCAAGTAGTCTAATGAAAAATCGTTTCTCACCCTACACATCCAAGTAAGCTGATACCCTGCTTTGTGCAGACTATAACTTATTCGCTGTATGCGTCGGTCGTAGTTGGCAATACTTGTAGAGCAAATGACGATATGTTTTTTCTTACTACTCAATGATTTAAGACGACTGTGTTTTCGACTATAGTGATCAAACCTTCACTTTCCATTTTTACAAAAAGCTCAAGAACTTCTTTTCTTGCAAAGCCTTGTTCTACCACATTTGCTATGATCTTTTCCAATTCAAAATTGCCATCTTGAATTTGTTTTGTAATCAATGCTGTTGAGATTTCAGAAGTACTCGATTCTTCATTTTCTGATTTGCAAATGTCACAAATTCCACAAGCTTCTTGTTGATCAAAATCGAAGTAACCATCTATAAATATTTGACGACAGTTTTCATCTGTTAGGTAGGTTTGGATACGGTCCAATTTATGTTGAGCAGATTCTTTTCTTCTCTTATAATTTTCTTCACTCAAATTTAGTTGGCGAGAATGCAATCTTGGCCCCAATATTTTCAACTTCTGATCGCCTGTGCTTCTTTCGTATTCCAAGCAGTTTCTACTGTGGAGTAAACGTAAGAATTTGATTACTTTTTTCTCATCCATCTCACATACCTTAGCAATGTTTGGTTCATCTACTTTTACTCTTTTGTAAAATAAGCCGTCATACATGCGCAACAACATTGTCAGAAATTTCGACAACTCTTCATCTGTTTCAGCCAGCACTTCCTGAAATTTATCGCTATAAATTTGCACCGTGCTCTTCCCTTCAAAATCATTGGAAAGTAGTATGAGCTCTTCCTTCGCCAAGATGGTCAAGGCATGATATGTTTGCACAATTGGCAATTCATATTTCTCACAAAATGAACTCAAGTCAATGGGTGCAAATCTTTGCATGGTCTCACCTACTGCGACGTCAAGCCAAGAAGCCATTCTCTTATAGACATTGGCAATAAAATTCAATGGAGGATATTTTTGCTCAATTTGTTTTTGATTTTTTTGAATGTCCTCATCAAGGAAAAGAAGAATGGCTTCGCAGGCTTTTTCGTCTCTTCCTGCTCTACCTGCTTCTTGTATATATTCTTCTAAATTGGGAGGAAGATCAATATGAATAACGTATCGCACGTCTGCTTTATCGATACCCATGCCAAAAGCATTGGTTGCGACCATTACTTTGATCTTATCGTCAATCCAATCTACCAGATTTTTGTTTTTATCTTCTGTTTTCATTCCGCCATGATAGGCACCCGCCTTGCACTTTCTTTTCTTCAGAAATTCAGTCAGCTTAATGACTCCCTTTCTGCTCCGAGCGTATACGATTCCCGTTTGCTCTTTATGAGCAAGTACATACTTGTGCACATAGGAAATTTTATCTTCACAATTGACCACTTGGTAAGACAGATTGTTTCTCCTGGAAGGATTGACAAATTCCATGGCATCAGGCATGCCTAGATTTAGTAAAATGTCTTTTCGCACTTCAGCAGTTGCCGTTGCTGTCACAGCAAGAATTTGAATGTCAGGCTTAATTTCTTTCAAGGTTGAAATTCGTCGATAAGCTGGTCTGAAATCGTGACCCCATTGTGAGATACAATGAGCCTCATCTACTGCCACCATGGAAACATTCACGGAAGTCAAGGTCTCCAAAAATGAGCGAGATCGAAGTCTCTCAGGAGATGCATAAAGCAATTTAATCTGTCCATCAATGCAATTGTTGAGAATATCGGTTTGTTCATTTTTATCAATGCCAGAATGCAGTGCCGCAGCTGAAATTCCTCTTTCCGTCAAATCTCGAACTTGATCTGTCATTAAGGCGATCAGAGGTGAGATAACAAGGGTCAGTCCGTCTTTTACGAGTGCGGGTACTTGATAGCATAAAGATTTACCTCCACCAGTTGGCATGACTGCCAATGCATTTTTCCCTTCATAGGTATGATAGACAATAGGATATTGTTGTGGACGAAAATCAGGATAACCCCAATATTTCTTCAACGCCTCCCGGAGTGGATCTTGGTTCATTTAAAATCGAGGACAATTGGCGCGCTTACCAATTGATCTTCCTCCTAATTGAAGTTTATTACCAAGGTTGTGAGCAAGCGTAATTTGAATAGTAAAATAATAATCATTGACATCGGGACTACCGCGTTGGGTACCATTATATTGAGCTGCATTGCTACCTTCTGCTTCGCCGATAAACTCATCAATACGTTGAGAAAGGTATGCAGATATATCGCCATTGTTCAGTAGCAATTCATCATACGGCGCATACACGGTACTAACATCGTCGATATAATCAGTGAATGTGAGTCGACCCAACATTTCCAATGAGCCCACCCAATTTTGCCAAAGCTTGAACTTTATTCCGGCACCAAGAGGGACCGCCAATTGATACAATTCATATCTTCCTGGACCACCTGCCAAGGTCTGACCTTCAGTGCTCAAGGGTTGCAATTCATATTCGTTTCCTTCGTATTCTGTTTTTGGATTGAAGTAAAAACCTCCTACTCCACCCACGATGTACGGAGTGAATACACTTTCATTGTCAGAAGGATCAAATCCAAAAATATTGTATTCGGCTAGGAAGCTTATTTCTGCAAGTGGACTGAAAAAACTAAGGTTTCTTAATTTTCTAAATTCATCTTCAGCATTGGCATCGCTTCCGCTTAATTTTGCGATGGTCAGCATTCCTCGTAAGCCAAAATTATTGACATTGTATTTCAAGAATGCACTTCCGGCAGCATTGATGTTC
>JAHDDD010000386.1:565-3764 GCA_020629535.1 Saprospiraceae bacterium | reverse complement strand
ATCATACATATTCCAACTGCGCCATTTGATAGTTATCCTTGTGCGGCTGATGGAACAGGATTTTCTTGTGTACCACAACCAAATGGAACTGGCTTGGATGCACTTCCTGAAATTGTAATCAATTGTCCTCAATACAGAAATTTTGGAACCCACGAAGGAATTGTGTTGACATTCACATCAGACGCAACAGATGGCGGTAATCTCGCTGGTGCAAGATGGATAGAATTGAGAAAGGACGAAACACAAGATTGGTCAGTATATCAAGAAGGTAATTATGCTCCTGAAGAAGACTTGCATAGATTCATGTCTTCTATCGCATACGATCGTTTAGGTAATATAGCTCTTGCATACAATGTTAGTGGCGAAAATACTTTTGCAGGAATTAGATTCACTGGGAGAAGAGACGGAGATCCTTTGGGTGAAATGACAATCCCTGAAGTAAGTGTGATTGAAGGTAGCGGCACTCTGAACACATTCGGAAGATTTGCTGATTATCCTCAAATATATCTAGATCCACTTGATGAATTAACCTTTTGGTATACAACTGAATATGCAAGTGGTTCTACTTCAAGAACCAGAATAGCATCCTGGCAATTGAACAGAGATACGTTCGATCTAGCCATCCCAGCTATCTCTGCTCCTGCTGCAAATTCTCCATATACGAATGTAGAACAAATAACCATAGATGTACTTAATCAAGGTATAGAGACAGCAGCGAACTACGAAATAGGTTTCATGATGAATGGAGACTTGATCGAATCAAGTGTACAAGCTCAACCATTGGCTACTTCAGAAAGAGCACAGTTTACTTTTGATCAAACGGTAGATATGTCTGCTGTTGGGGACTATGAAATCACGGCATATGTGAGTTGGGATCCAGACAGAGTTGCTAGCAATGATACGATTCGTCAAGTCTATAGACAATTGGCAGAAATTGAAGCTGATCTAACGTTGGCACCCATCTCAGCTGCCTGTTCTGATGAACTTACCGTTGAGGTGACTTTGACCAACAATGGTTTTGCTCCAATTATGGAAGGAGAATTTCAGATTAATTTAAATGGTCAGGCTATAGATCCGGTCCCGTTTGCCGGGAATATTTTGACTGAAGAATCAGAAACTTTCAGTTTGAATTTGGTACAAGAATTCATGGAAATGAATATGATGGAAATTACTTTTGTCAATGCTGCCGGAGAAGATTTTGACACGAGTAATAATACAGCAACAACAGAATTCACAGCTCTAGGAGATGAAGGGTCTATCATTGTAGAAATATTAACTGATGATTTTCCTGAAGAAACAACCTGGGAATTGATTTCTCAGACCACAACAGATGTAATCGCAACAGGCGGACCTTATGATTCAGACTTTTCAGTATTTACAACAGAACTTTGTCTTGATCCAAATGATTGTTACCTGTTCACCATTCGAGATGAATTTGGAGACGGCATTTGTTGTACCTATGGAGATGGATATTTTGCCATTTTAAATGCACAAGGATTTACCATTGCATCTGGCGGAGAATTTGGAAATATTGATGTTGTACTATTCTGTTCTGATGATCTTGAATGCAACTTGACAGCAGATGTTGAAGTCATGAATGCCAATGATACAGAAGGAGGTTCAATAGCTATATTTGCACAAGATGGAAACGAGCCTTACCAATTTAGTATTGATGGGGGAGAAACTTTTTCCGACTCAAGAATCTTTGAAGATTTGGCAGCAGGAGAATACAATGTTGTAGTTTTGGGTGCGGATGGTGAATGCACATACACCGAAACCGTTATCATTGACTTTGATACAAGTGTTGAAGAAATATTAAATGGCACCGTTGTACTCAAAGCAGCACCAAATCCCAATGATGGTTTATTCAATATTCGAGTTGAAAATTTGAACATCACAGACCATTATCTAAAGTTTCAGATTTTGAGCGAAGATGGTAAGGAAGTACAGAGATATGAGATGCCTAAGTACAGTGGTGTATTTATGAAAGAGGTTTCATTGGTAGCATATCCCTCAGGTGTATACTACGTAAGATTTATTCATGATGATATCAATCGATTATTGAAAGTCGTGAGAATATAATCCTTTGTAACGAGAGACATTAGAGTTTATTTTCAGTTACAACCAATGATCTCAAAAAAGTGAAAGTCGAATTCGGCTTACTCAGGATTGTTGGAAACGTGAGGTACTAAAATAAAAATACCCGCTCACTTTTGAGCGGGTTATTTTTTTGAATAATTTTCAACACCCTTTGTCTTATAGACAGGAAAAACAGGTCATTCCCCTATCCCTAAATGGAAAAGATTTTACATTTATTTTCCTATATATGTAAATGGTTCATTGACAGCTCAAAGTTTTATTTTTTCCACTTAAAAGAATATTAAAAAAAACCAATTATTAAGTTTAAAAATGAATTTCGCAAAATCTCAATCACACCCTCCCACGATGTCTCTGGGTCCAGATCGAAGCAATCATTCGTAATGGCAGAAGTATTGATGAGATAAATGCGCCCGCCCAAAATAAGGTCATTTCCGTTTTGATATACTGGGCAAGTCCGGATTGTCTAGAGGCAGGGAGTGCATCCATAATGCTATAAATACCGTCTTCATCCATAAATCGCTGAAAATCCCATAAGGAATCGACGACTAAAAGGATCAATGGAATGACAGCAAAGACCAATACAGCCTTCACTTTGGTATTGTGAGAAAACCAATGAAATTTCATCATGAAAATCCACCTTGTGAAAGTGGCGAATATGATGATGAATATGATGTTTTCAAAATAGAAAGGAAAGTCTAATCCAATCTGAGAATATATTGGCAGCATGATCAACAAGACCAATAGTGCAGTGATCAACCAAGCGATTAAAGTAAAACTCAACTTCGAATTCATCATCTCAATTTGAGTGTGCAAGATAATTGTTCCCTCATTTGTAATGTGAAACAAATTGATTTATTCTACAACCAAAAACAATTCAGTATAGCCTCTCACCCCTATCACCTCAAAACTAATCACAGATAATACCTTCATTATTTCCACAAGTGGGACCTGCATTTGAAGGACTTCATGATCATACATCTCAAATTCTAATCCTAATCTCATCAACACTTTTTTACACCTTTTCCATCTGTACTTGTTTGTTCCCTTTTTAATCCTGATGATTTCATAAAAAAAGAATCATCCTATGAAAATTTCATGG
>JAHDDD010000386.1:0-555 GCA_020629535.1 Saprospiraceae bacterium | reverse complement strand
GAAGGACTTCATGATCATACATCTCAAATCCTAATCCCAGCAACAACTTTTTACACCTTTTCCAGCTGTACTTGTATGTTCCCTTTTCGATTCTTATGATTTCAATCAGTATGTTTGAGTACTCTTTTGTCAAAGAAATTTCAAATGATGCATAATCTCCATATTTAAGCATCAACCTTTTACACTCACCGTTAAGCAAGTCCTTACAATGGTCATATATAACTTGGGTATCTTCAACGGGTTGCTTGGGTGTGTTCTTTCTTTCTTCCAGCTTTTTGCGTGCAGATTCCAGTGTTTTCTGATAAACCCTTATCTGAGACTCAATGAATCTCTCCTTTCTTTCTCCTTCAAGTTTTAATAATTCAATGGTGCTTTTGAAGCTCTTTTCAATAAAAAGACGATCCATTTTTTCATAATGTCTGATGCGTCTTTCGAGCTCTCTAATCATGATTTCATTCTTGTCATCGGTAAACAGTAAGGTTCTTTTCATTCCCGTCAGCACATTCAATTGTTTTTGGAAATGATGAGCAGTAAGAAAATCTCTTTGCTTGACAA
>JAHDDD010000385.1 GCA_020629535.1 Saprospiraceae bacterium | reverse complement strand
GCGTAAGTACGATCGCATCAATCACTTTTGCGCCTAAATTTACAGCTTCTTCAATAGGGAGATAATTTCCGAATCCTCCATCGGCATATTCATAACCGTTTTTTTCAACCATACTCATGAAAGGTACAAAACTGGTTGAAGCCCACATCCAATCAATAAAATCCTCGTAGGTGCAATCATACAAATGTTTGTATTCGGTAGTACCTTTTGACAAATTGGAGACAGTTATGATAATGATCTTTCCCGAAGCCTTGGCTTGCTCAAAATCATCGATGGTAAAACTCTTGGCGATAACTTTTCTGAGGTTTTCGTGTTCACCAAATGTCTTCTTCCCTTTGATAAACATCTTAACCGTGTTCTTATGATTGATCGAAGATTTGATGGTGCCGTCGGGCATTTCTTTAATATGAAACGGACTGATATTGTAAATATCTTTTTGATTGACATTCGTGTAAACAGTCTTGATCTTGTCAATTTTATCTATCGAAAGATGAGGGATCAATAAACTGCCTGTGGATGTGCCGACAAAAATATCGTACTTAACTTTGAGCTCTTTCATGATATATTCAGCAAACCCACCAGCAAATGCGCCTTTAGACCCGCCACCAGATATGACAAGAGCTCTTTTTTCAGTATTTAAAAACGTAGAATTCATTTGTTAATAAAGGGGGCAACTAATTAAAATATCTAATTTTGTACCAACATTATGCAAAAGCAAAAAAAAGACAATCAGTTCCTCAAAAAAGCATATTATGAAGGAGGAAACAAAGCATTCCGTGAGTTTGTCGTCCAGCACTTAAAATATCCAAAAGAGGCGCTTGAAAAAGGAATCGAAGGTATCGTACAGATGCGCATTGAGATTGACCATAAAGGGAATGTGAAAGGCGCAAAGGTAATCAAAGGTATCGGATTTGGTTGTGACGAAGAAGCCGTTCGAATCATAAAACTTGCAAAATACGTCGTTCCTAAATCCCCAAGAAAACTGCGGGTGAAGTACAACAAAAATGTACGGATTCAATTCAAGAAGCCAAAGAAGAAGAAAAAGAAGATCAAAATCGAATATAAAATTACCCCAACTGTGAAACTTCCAGAAAAGAAATCTGATGATTCCTCTAGTGGATACAATTATGTTATCAAATTTTAGGAGAGAGAAGCGAGATGCGAGAAGCGAGAAGCGAGAAGCGAGAAGTGAGAGGCGAGAGGCGAGAGGCGAGAGGTGAGAGGCGAGAGGTGAGAAGCGAGAAGCGAGAAGAGAGAAGTGAGAAGCGAGAAGCGAGAAGCGAGAGAAGCGGGAAGGAATTAATTCAATTGATAAAAAGAGTAAATGAGAAAGCAGTTCATCACCCTTTTGTTTTTAACCATTTCTGCCACGGCCTTTTGCCAGTTTCCTGGAATGGGCGGCTGGGGGAAAAAAGGGCCAAGTCTAAAAGGGAAAATTTCAGGAACGCTGGTAGATAGTATTTCTGGAGAAAAGATATCATATGCAACGGTGGTGGTAAAAAAAGCCGGTTCTGATAAAGAGATGAACGGCGTTCTAACGGAAGAAGACGGAAGTTTTAAAATTGACAACATCGTCATTGGTAAATATGATCTTTACCTTTCATTTCTTGGATATGATGAGAAGATGGTTCCGGCCATTGAATTGACAAAGAAGAAACCCGATTTAAATCTTGAAAATATTCCCCTCAAGCCAGCAAATTATCTACTCGATGAAGTGGAAGTAACAGCTGAAAAGTCATTGATTGAAACCAAGGTGGACAAGATTGTATATAATGCAGAAAATGATGCTTCGATTGCAGGTGGAGATGCGACAGAGGTATTGAGAAAGGTGCCACTTTTGGTCGTTGACCTTGACGGGAATGTCTCTTTGCGAGGTTCACAAAATGTCAGGATCTTAATCAATGGGAAACCATCTGGTATGTTTTCCACCAATGTTTCTGATGCATTGAAAATGTTCCCAGCTGATCAAATAAAGAAGGTGGAAGTCATTACTTCGCCTGGCGCGAAATATGATGGAGAAGGCACCGCTGGGATTGTCAACATCATTACCAAAAAAGAAAACATAGAAGGTGTCGCTGGTTCGGTCAATGCATCCGTAGGAACAAGACAAAATAGCCTCTTTGCAAGTTTGAATGCTGGAAAAGGTCGATTTGGATCTTCTCTCAATGGCTCATCATTTTATTCTATACCAAATGATGCTCGAAACACCTTTAACAGGCAAGATTTTACTAGCGCAGGTACGCGTGTATATGATCAAGTAGGATTGACAGAATCTTCAAGACTTGGTTTTAACGGATCCTTGTCTGCGTTTTATGATTTTAATGCTTACAACGCGATCAATTCAAGTTTTACCATTAGAGGGTTTACCTTTGATTTGGATGGTAGACTTGATGCCAGCCTCAATGATCCGATGAACAATATCATGGCGGATTGGATGAGAACGACTACAGGAAATACGCTAAACAGTGGATACGATTGGTCGACGGATTATGTGAAAAAATTTGAAGACAAAGAAGGACAAGAGCTTAGTTTCGCATATCAGCTATCCGGTAATCAAAACAATCAAGACTTTTTACTTCTTCAAACAGGAAACGAAGCATTTCTTAGAGATGAAAAGCAAATAAACGACGGCGACAATCTTGAATCCACCTATCAAGTAGATTATGTACATCCGATGTCGAAAGGCTTCAAATTAGAAACAGGTGCTAAAGCAGTCATAAGAAGAATCAAAAGCAATAGTGAATATTTATTTCCTAGTAGTCCAGGCAATGGTGATTACAGTCTGCTTGATGCCGGCCGTTCATTTTTGTTTGATTATGATCAAGATGTCTATGCTGGATATGCTTCCATGAATTTTCCTATTGGAAAGTTTCAAGCCATTGCAGGATTGCGTTATGAAGCAACAGAAGTAAAAGGATCTTCAGTAGGGACAGAAGCGGGTTTCACAAACGATTATGAAAACTGGTTGCCAAGTTTTACCATTTCACGTGGGTTGAAAAATTTTCAAAGCATCAAGTTGAGTTATACACAGCGCATACAACGGCCAAGCTTGCAATTTATCAATCCGTTTAACAATACAACAGATCAGTTTAATGTCATTGTAGGTAATCCGAAATTAGATCCTGAATTGACCCATCAGGTTGAAATGAATTTCAATACCTTCATCAAAGGAGTGGGAATCTTCAGTTCTATTTATTACAAAAGGACAAACGATATTATAGAATCTACTTTGATCATTCAAAATCAAGTTTCTGTCAATTCGTATGCCAATGTTGGAACGAACGATGCAGTTGGCTTGAATGTATTTTCGACCAAATCATTTGATAATCTAACCATTCGTGGTGGAGGAAATATCTTCACCTATAATGCACAAGGCATCATCAATGGACAGGAATTAGAGAGACAGAGTTATGAGTATAATTTGTTTTTCAATGGTGAGTATAATTTTCCAAAAAATTGGAAAGCAGATGCGTTTGGATTTTTCCGGTCTCCGAGGAGGACCTTGCAAGGAGACAATCCGTCGTTTTCGATTTATGGGATAGGAGTCAGAAAAGATTTTGATAAATGGAGTCTCGGTATCAGAATCATCGAACCATTTAATGAAGATAAATTTTTCGATTCAGACATTCGAGGTGAAGATTTTATTCAGATGTCGAGTTTCGGAATCCCGTTTCGATCATTTGGGTTGAATGTCAGATATAAGTTCGGAAGCGTTGACTTTAAGGAAAGAAAATCTAAGATCAAAAATCAAGATTTGAAGGAAGG
>JAHDDD010000384.1 GCA_020629535.1 Saprospiraceae bacterium | reverse complement strand
AGCAGAAAAGTCCCCCTCATCTTCAAAGCACGATGATTACAAATCTGATATCCTGCAACATTTCGATCAAACGTTTTGTGGAAAATCAAAGAAATATAACAAGTGTTATGTTTCAAATATCCGAACCAAGAGATTCTTTGATGGGTCAGAAACTATTTGTTTCCCCGAAATAGAAGCCTTTAAATTTGTTGAAACAATGGAAAAAAAAGATCAGGAAAAATTGTTTTATAAATACAACTTGTCTACTAATCCCTGGCCAGGTTCTCCTGCAGATGGACCACCTGAAATCAGATATTCTAATTTGTATCTTGAATGGTTAAAGAACTATTCAAAAACAAAGGAAGGTGGCTGGGCTAGACATTACTTAGAAAGATATAATATCTTGAAGTCGATTGGTCCAAGTCTGCAACAAGAATTTGACTATATGATTATGAATGAAGACTTGACAGATGAAAAAGTCAGATTTGTATTCTGTGTCCACTATTTGGTGGTTGGCTACAATTATTTATTGTCAATAGATTATGGGATTGGTTAGTCCTGTTTTAACTAAATTCAAAATTGAATATTTCGGCTGTTTTCCAAAAGTTATATTACTTTTATACATATTCGTGCAGATATTGCTCGACCATAACCCTTCCATATAGTCAGTTTAGATCAAATCATTTTACTACATGAAGTTATTTCACCTGTTTCTAATTGTTTCTCTGGTTTCAAATATTGAATTGTTTGCTCAGTGTGATATGTGCACCTTTCACGAAGCAGACCCAGTTGATAATACTTTCAATTGTGATTTCCCTACAATGGCGACCGATACATGTCTTGTTGCAGTTGACACTTGTTTTAGTGGCTCATTGTCTGACGATTTTTTCAATGTGCCAGCTATTTCTGACCCGACCGATTCACAGTACTTTATCATTCCTCCGAATATGATATTGAGCGAAGTTGAGTGGTGCATTACAGATCAGGCAGCAGCCACGTCGGGCAACATTCAGATTGGTGCCTATTCAAGCACATTTACTGCCGTTGGAAATGGAGATATGGTTTGCGGTACAGCTACTTTAAATCCACCTCTGTATCCTGGTGTTCATGCCTTCAGTATAAGTGGTAATTTGAGTGGACTTAGTTTTGTAAATTGGAAAATAACTTTAGGTCTGGCTTCATGTGATAGTATGGTCACTTTGTCAAATCAAGAAGGAGGAACAGTTGATGTAGAGTCTTCAGATTGGATTATCTCATCTCAAATACTCAACGCCGGAGCTATTGTCGATTATGATGCGGTCGATTCCATTGTCTTAATTCAAAATTTTCATAGTCAACTTGGAAGTGCTTTCCACGCCTTTTTAGATGGGTGTGGCGGTGCCAATTGATCAATTCAGATTCATCACTTGAATATATTCAACAAAGCATAAAAATTCTAGACAACTATAAAACCACAAAATTGTATGATCAATTTATCAGGAATCATTGAACTAAGCAAAAGGAAAAGGTGTTAAACTCAGTATTATAAAACTACTATTGAAAACGATACTATGAATTACTATCTGAAATTATTTTTGAGCTGCTCAATTCCTGGGTTTATTCTCGCTCTTTTATTACAGGCTTTTCAAAGAGATTCATTTTCTGAATTTTGGACAAGCCAGTACTTTTGGGCAAGCTTTATTTTTTCTACAGTCTTGTTCTTTGTAGCTTTTTCTTTCTCCACTCGCAAGGTGGATAAAAATCCCTAAGCGTTATTTATTATTGATCATATATATGCTTGGAAATAACTCTCGGATTTTCCCAAATACAATCACTTATAACTCAGAACTAAAAACTCAGAACTAAAAAATCTGCACATCACACCACAAGGTGATCAATGATATCTCCTTTCAAAGAGTCGTGCGAATTAGAAATACGATTATAAAAATTTGCAAAAGTAGTTTGCATGTACGGTATTAGAAAAAGAAAACCTATAAACAAGGTCAAGATACACAGTAGTGCCCAACCAATAAATCGTAAACCTAGAATAAAGTAATCCATTTTATGACCATCCATCATGTCCCAGGATTTTTTCATAGCATCGCTTACACTCAACTGTGGATTGTCAATCATGATATAATACGTCATACTCAAACCCAAAGCAAGCATAATGCCAGGCACAATCAGACAAATCATCCCTACAATTACCAAAATCATTATAAAAATTCCTGCCAACATTGCTTTCACAAAATTCTTGAATCCTTCAAAAATATCCTCCACATCTGTAGGTTGGCTTCTTGACACCTTCAAAAAATAATAGGCAAGCCCATAAGCCAAAGGCCCTGATAAGATTAAAGAAGCAAATGGTATTACTTGCAGAAGGGCTGCTCCTATAAAATAAATGGCGGTGACTCCTACTGCCATACCCCACTTTCCTGTGAGCTTTTCTTTCGCAAGCTCCATCAATTGTGGTTGATTGATTGCTACAACTTCAGTCATAATGAATTGGTTTACCCATAAACTTAAACAATTTGACCCGAATTAAGAATTAAAATTTAGATCAAATTCGAAATTTATTCGACCACTTTTTATGAACTTTTCAAATGTAGCCTCATCTATTTATACCCTTTTTGGTTAATATGTAAACCAGCTTACAATTGGACTATTGCATAGTTACTTTCAATTATCATGTCCGTCTAATTTAGCGAACCTCTTCTCTGATTCCTTTCCTTATCTCATTTAGCCGAGCAACACGACCACAGTTTGAAACGTTCTGATTTTCAACACTTTTGAAATTTTTGTAACCTAAATAGAATAAGTACATGAAGAATTTGATTTGGATTACTTCAATGGTAATCTTGTGTGTAAACATTTCCATCTCTCAAAACGAAACAACCAACAAAATTTCAGCTGATGTGTACGACGAGAAAAACTATCACATCAAATCTGTAAAATTACAAGGACAAGAAGCAGACATTTTTGACGCTGCAAATTTCATCAATGAAAATCTTGGTTCAAAAAGAATCACCATAAGAGGAGACTTCCATTCTAATGCGAAAATGACTTTGCTAAGATTCGACTCCAACAAGCTTGATGAATTTGATCAAGTATCCGACTATTGCCCAACATCAACTTTCTCAATGAAAGCTGTTTTTGGGATTGGCGGAAAGTCTACTGAAGATTTCACCGGCGTAGTGGTCGAAAAAGTAGTTGCTGATAGTCCAGCTGACCTGACGGGTGTATTGGTCAATGATGTGATTACCACTTTCAATGGTCAATTGGTAGAAACATTTTGCGACATCCTGCTTGAACTAAAAAATTGTGAAGCAGGTCAAAGTGTGCCTTTTGTTTTCATCCGTAATGGTGAAATTAAAGAAGATCATGTGACAATTGGTGGAAGATTAATTGAAAAAATCAACTTTATTCCATGCAATAGCATTGATCAAAATCAATGGACAAGCGAAGACGAGATTCAAGACAATTTTGTTTCCATGGATGTCTTCCCAAATCCAACCAACGGTATATCGTATATGAAGTTCAATTCAACTTCGAATGACCCACTTAATGTTTACCTCATGGATGCAAAAGGTGGAATCATCAAACACACACAGCATAAAACAGTCAATGCAAGTGTAAGTCAGAATATTATTTTCAATGATTTCAAAGAAGGAACCTACCTATTGGTAGCAGAACAAGGAAATCAAATTGTTACAGAAAAAATAGTTTTCGTGAATCAATAATCGTGATACCCAAGATTCGAGCTCACTGAAGTTATCTGAAGAGAGCGAAATCATTATCGATTCTTATACCTTAAGCGAAAACAAAGTGGATGTAGATTGCATCCACTTTTTT
>JAHDDD010000024.1:19749-23281 GCA_020629535.1 Saprospiraceae bacterium | reverse complement strand
CTTGTCATACCCTTTTATGCCTTTATGCCCTTTTATGGTTCCCCCGTTGTTATGGCCCCCCTCTTTTCAAATACCTCTCACAGCTCACCCAACATCTCAACCAAGATCCCTTCCTTCATAGAATAGGCTGAGACCATTACGGTTTCAATATTGAGCAATTCTAGGATGGACTTCAATAAGACCATTGCAACAGGCATCAACTCTACACGCTCTGCTGGAAGACCTGGAATTTCCAATCTTTTATTTTCATCCAATGATTTGAAGTCTTCGTACATTCTTATGAAAACTTCACTTGTAAACCCTTGACGTATATCTACATCACGTTGATCAAGCATATCACGTATGATCTCGAAACTTCCGGCAGAACCAATCAATGAAGTCAACTTATTTTGCTTCGCGTAATTTTTCAGAATTGAAATTCTTTCATCTACATAGTTATAGATGTCTTTCACATCTTTTTCTGATAGTGGATCATTGTTTTGAAAATTTGTGGCCAATACTGTGATGCCAATCGGAAAAGAATGAGACCAAATTTTTCCAGCTTCATTAAAATGAACGAACTCGACACTGCCTCCACCTATATCCATAATCAGATGGTCGCCTTTTAATTCATTAAAATAATGAATGACCCCCAGATAGATAAAATGTGCTTCTTCCAATCCACCAATGATATTGATTTTTAGACCGGTTTTTTCGAATGTCTTTTTCAAAAATTCAGCACCGTTGGATGCGACGCGCAGTGTTTCGGTACCATTGATTTTGACCTTGGCTACATTGAGTCGATCCAAATGTGTTTTGTAATCGATAAGTGTCTTGATTCCTTTTTCAAATCTGTCTTCAGAAATTTTTTCTATACCACCTTTGCCTAAATACACATAATCCCGCTGACGGAATACTTGTTCAAATCCACCATCCTCCATCACCTTGACGATGATAAGGTGAAAAGTATTGGTCCCAAGATCAATGGCTGCAATATTCAATTTGTCAATTTTGTCAATGGGTCAATTTATCAATGGGTCAGTTTGTCAATGGGTCAATTTGTCAATGGGCCAGTTTGTCAATGGGCCAGTTTGTCAATTACTCACTAGCTCACCAGCTCCCCTAACTATTCACCACTCACCACTCACCAATATCTATTCACCACTCACCAATATCTATTCATCACTCACAACCACTCACCAAACCGATCACTTCTGCCCCTGCGTGTACGGAGTCTGTTGACCATATGGATTTTTGGCAGGCCTTGTTTGAGCAAACATATTTTGGAAAAACTGTTCACCAGCCGGCGTCATCTTGTTAGCATAAACCGGTTTTTCATTTTCTACGAATACGTAAAATTTGCATGGCTTGCTTAGATAAACATCTGCTTCAAGTACGATTTCACCATTGACTTGAAAAAATTGTCGAGCCATTGGTTTGCATTTGGCAGGAAGGAAAGCCTGTGGCTCGGTAGAGATGTAACCCAAATTTGCGCGAATACTACTTTGTTCATCCTGGCTCATTGAAAATGGCAGGTGGTGGAATATATAATCTATGTATGTGCACTCCTCCCACATTTTCATAACAGTAGCTTGCGGAATACTTTCCAATGGAGTTGAATTCTGCATTTTTTCATTTGCAGATTCTGTGATGACAGTAGTCTCAGGTGCTTTTTGCGGTGTTGTTTGATTGTTTGTAGCAGGTGCATTTGCATTGTCAGTCTTTACACCAGCATTGCCTCCGCATGAAATCATGATTAGACAAGTAAACAGATATAGTAGATTTTTAAACATCTCTTTGGTTTTGATAAATCCGAAATTACTAAAATGTATGAATTTAGAAATGATAGTCAGCTCTGAAGGTCCATAAATAATTGATCAAATTGGGAACTGGCGCAAAGTCATCCTGATAAATCCGAATAAACGAATTGGAATATCGGACCGTCAAACTCCATTTTGGACTAAACGCGAAGAAAAATCCTGCGAAAGCATTTACATCGTATTCTTTAAAATTTTCTTGACTGCCAAACAATGCACTTGTCGTTTTTACTCGAAACAGATATGCATAGGCAAGTCCCATATGAATTCCTACTTTGTAGTAATCGCCTTCTGGAATGTACCAATCATTATAAGTTGCATAAACGGGTATTTCAAAATAATCGAGTTGGGTAACTTGTGATGTATTTGGTGCACTTTGCGCAAGTGATGGTCGGGAACCTTTTTGGTTGTAAAGCAGTTCTAAGTTCAACTCCCATTTATTTTCCAGGGAAAAACCGGTTTTAAGACCTGCATGCAAACCAGGTTTATGAAAGCCTGCCAATTGGTCTCCCTGCATTTGTGAAGCGTTCATTCCGGCAGTTAAATAAAGGTCAAAGCCTCTTTGCGCCACACAAAAATTGGAATAAAAACCAAACAACAAAACAAAACAAAGGCCTCTTTTTAAACACATATAATGGATTTGCATATGTATTGGAAATCTCTATATTTGTTCATAATAATTGCCCAATTTATGAGCCTAAACTATACCAAAAGTACACTAAAAAAACTTGAAGTTCTTTTTGAAGAAGCCAAATATCGCGTTCGATACGAGAGAGGGAATTTCAAGGCAGGTTATTGTATAGTCAATAATTCTTCGATGATTCTCATCAACAAATTTTTCGACACCAAAGCCCGAATCGGTTGTTTGCTTGATATTTTACATCAAATCGAGGTCCAAGAAGAAGGCCTTTCAGATGATAGCCAGAATATGCTTCAAAAGGTATTGAATATGAATATCTTAGCAGGCAAAATGGTTGCTTGAAAATAACAATACTTGGTAGTGGTACATCTCAAGGCATTCCTGTGCCGGGTTGCCAATGCCCAGTTTGCCAATCAACAGATTCAAAAGACAAAAGACTCCGCGTTTCCGCATACATTGAATGTGAAAATGGGACCAAATTTCTGATCGATACATCTCCAGATCTACGCTATCAATTACTCAAAAATAAGATCACAGACTTCGATGCTATCTTGATGACCCACGAGCACAATGACCACACTGCTGGGCTTGATGATGTTCGACCGATCAACTTCCTTCACAGAAAATACATTCCACTTTTCGCATCGAGACATGTTTTGGAACTATTGAAACAACGGTTTGATTACATTTTCGAGAAAATTCCATATCCGGGTGCACCTAGGATTAAATTAAAAGAAACATCACCTTTCTTCCACTTTCGTGGGATTGATATCCGCAGCATTGACCTGATGCACGGAAATTTACCGATTCTTGGATTCCGCATCAATAATTTTGCCTACCTCACCGATGTAAAAACCATTCCTGATCATTCCTATGATACATTACAAGGTCTGGATGTACTTGTCATCAATGCATTGAAAGAAGGCAGCCACCATTCGCACCTAAGTCTCGAGGAAGCATTGATCGAAATCAAAAAAATCAAACCTAAACGAGCCATATTAACGCATATCAGCCATGCCTTTGATACCCACAAAAATATTTCTACAAAACTCCCTGATGGCGTGGAGGTAGCATATGATGGGATGAGGATTTCGAT
>JAHDDD010000024.1:0-19649 GCA_020629535.1 Saprospiraceae bacterium | reverse complement strand
ATTCAATACTCCTTTGCAATGGCAAAAAGACTTGCACCATCGTGAACTTCAAATTGAGCATTTTGATCAACATGTATGTGGTAACAATTTCCATTTTGACCGGGCAATATTTCTACGAATTTGCTTGCAGGAACATACACTTCTGTACAGAAATCAGGAATCGTTCCTAGAGACCAATTGTTGGCGTTGTTCCAATTATTATCAACACCTAGAAAAGTACTTGAAACCAATCCATTCGGGCAGTCACAATTAAATGTATCGACGACACCATCGCAGTCGTTATCTAGGTCATCACATAATTCGGGGGCTCCGGGATACACCGTACTTTTGCTATCATCACAATCATTTGAATTTCTAACATAGCCATCAGGTTGAATGCAATCGTAAAGCACGGCATTTAAATTTCCAAAACCATCATTGTCTAAATCTTGAAACCAAATAGAGTCTTGAAAAATATGCACACTTCCTGCATTTGTTGCAAAACCTCCGGGTATGGTATAGTTATCTAAAAATTCTCCTACGAAGATTCTATCTTCCGTAATCTCAATGGAACATCCAAATGCTAAGCCTGAGGTTACTGGGTCAAAGGAGGACTGAATCCATTGTGATCCATTCCAATCGTAAATAAAGGCTTCGCCAATTCCAGAATTAAAATTACGGGCGCCTACAGCTATTCGATTCTCAAGGATATCGACCTCAAATCCAAACTGAAAGTCACTATTTGCAGGCGGAGATATCTTCTCTTCAATCCATACGCTACCATTCCAGTCATAAACATATATGCTTCCCACATAATTTCCATTTGAATCCTCATCGTATAATGAGCCTGCCACAATTCTGTCTCCATCTTGAGAAACAGAATATCCAAATTCTTGTAATTGAATGGCTGATGAGGGTATTAACTTATCGACTTCGACCCATACTGACCCAACAAGTTCAAAAATATAAATGCAGCCACTTCTGATACCCGCTTGTGTTGAATTAGGCGCTCCAACCAATAATCTTCCTTCTTCATAATGGATTGAATATCCAAATTCTGCTCCGCTAAGTCCATCTGAAGGGGTAATCTTTGCTTCAATCCACTGGGTTCCATTCCACTCATAAATATAAACGGCACCCGTTCTTGTTCCTGAAGCATTTCTGTCTTCATGTGCGCCGACGAAAATGATGTTGTTCTCCAAGATTAAAGATTCTCCAAAGGCATCTTCATTGACATCATCATTTGCAGGGACGATAGTTTCATTCCAATTTGTTCCATCATATTCAAAAATGTGCAAGGATCCATCATTATTACTAGACGAATCATCGATAGCTCCAACAACCATATTTCCTTTTACAGCTACATCCTTACCAAAATTCACATAGCTTACCTGATTTGATGAAATTAATTTAGTTTCATTCCAATTTGAACCATCCCAATCATATACATAGATAGCTCCCGCCTGATAAACGCCATTTGCAATGGCCTGAGGACTACCGCAAGCCAGTCTATCACCATCGACATCAATTTTCTTTGCAAAGTGAAACCAATCATCAGCATCTGATGGTGTGATATTTTCAACACAACCATTTTGCCCAAAACCAACTGTCACGGAACACAGGCATAAAGAAATGATTAGATTTTTCATGGAGTGTTATGTTTGCTAAAACAGATATGAAAGATACAAATTGAATTAAAATATAGCAAAAGGCAATCAACAATAGCTGTATGATTGAGGCAATGAGGCAATGAGGCAATGAGGGAATGAGGGAATGAGGTGATGAGGTGATGAGGTGATGAGGTGATGAGGAAATGAGGAAATGAGGCAATGAGGGAATGAGGCAATGAGGGAATGGTGTAATGGTGTAATGGGGTAATGAGGGAATGAGGCAATAATTTGTCAATGAGGGAATGGTCTCATCTGAAGTCTGGTGTCTTACATCTGGTATCTCCGAAAAGCATTATATTTGGAAATATGAGGTTGCCCGTAATAATCATGACAATTCTGTGTACTTCGGTGGTTGGACTTTTCTCGCAAAGAGCCTCCATTTCTACCATGTCAATGATGAACCCATATGAATATGTTCAGGCCTATGGTGGATTTGACCGAAGTTTGAGCGCGACAATGATGTATCGATCACAATGGTCGCCGTTGACGGGGAGCCCTAAATATTTCCATTTGAATGCACATTTGCCGGTATATCTTTTTGATGGAGGGATGGGTGTCATTTTTGAAAATGAGCAATTGGGCGCAGAAAGGAATAATCTTGTCAAGGTATCTTATAATATGGTGTTTAACACACAATGGGGATACTTCTCAGCAGGAGCATCTGCAGGAATCAATCAAAAGAATATCGATGGCAATGCATTTATTACGCCATCAGGTATTTATAATGAACCTGTACCTGAGCACAATGATCCGATTTTGAATGTTGGAGGATATAATGCGACTGCACCAGTGTGGTCTATATCGGGATTATTCAAAAATGATTTTTTGACAGCTGGCTTACAAATAGACAATCTTGTACCCTTTGATTACCAGTTTAATGATTTCGAATATGGCGGAAACCCCGTCAGCAGTATATTTTTAAGTCATCAATTTGAAATCAATGATGAATTATTGCTATCTTCCACCGCGTTGGTAAGGACCAATGTTAAGATTTGGCAGTCTAACATTTCTGCAGTGTTGAAGTATGGCAATATTTTTGGAGGGATAGCAATGCGCGGATATTCTGGAAATTCATTAGAATCGTTCGGAATCATCAGCGGGCTGAACTTTAACAATCATTATACAATTGCTTACAGCTACGATCTCGGTTTGTCAGCGCTTAGAAATAGCACTGAAGGATCACATGAGATCATACTGAAATACAATCTGAACAAAATCCTCAACACTGGATTACCTCCCAGAATAATTTACAACCCCAGAGATTTGTGAAAGCAAATTTTTTATTATTCGTAATGTAATAGAATTGCGTATAATGCGTTTTAAATCTACGCGAATTGAAGGAATTGTCGGGTTCCTGATTATTTTGAGAATTTTTGCATTATAATCTTATATTTGCGTACACTTTTATTTTAGGCAAATAATTAACTTGGAAAATCGATCTGGAGCGATGAAAAGTAACATCATTTCTTTTTTTGGATTTCTGCTTGTAATACTAGTACTTAGTTCTTGCGGCAGAGATGAATCAGGCCAGTTAGTGGGCGTACTTGAAAGACCCAAATGGACTGGTCTCAATCCTTATGGTATGGTATATGTTCCTTCCGGAACATTGCACATTGGACAATCCGATCAGGATGTGTTCCAAACCTATACACAAAAACCTAAATCTATATCCATTCAGGGTTTCTTCATGGATGACACTGAAATTACAAACAACGAGTATCGGCAGTTTGTTCATTGGGTTAGAGACTCTATTGCACATGGTATCATGGGTGATTACACCGAAGATAGCTATGGTAATGAGAAAATAGATTGGGAATTCGATCTCGATTACGCAGATGAGACACTTTCGGAAATGTATTACGAGGGTGACATGATGCTCAATGGTAAGCGAGAATTGGATACTAGACAATTTGATTATGAATACCAATGGGTTGACTGGAAGAAAGCAGCTCAAAGATCTAACAAAGATGTGGTGCGAAGTAATCTCATTGAAAAAGAAACCATACCTATCTTCCCTGATACTTTGGTATGGATCAGAGATTTTGCCTACTCATACAATGAACCATATACCAGAAATTACTTCTGGCACCCAGCATTCGACGATTACCCAGTAGTGGGTATCGACTGGAAGCAGGCTCAGGCATTCTGCCACTGGAGAACCAAACTATGGGATAACTTCAGAGCTGAAAATGAGCCTAACACTGAAAAATTCAGACTACCAACTGAATCAGAGTGGGAATATGCTGCCAGAGGTGGAAGAGACATGGCTCCTTACCCATGGGGTGGTTACTATGTCAGAAATGCTAAGGGATGTCTATTGGCTAACTTTAAGCCAGGTAGAGGAAATTATCCTGAAGATGGTGGATTATACACTGTAAAAGCTGATGCATACTTTGCCAATGACTATGGACTTTACAACATGTCAGGTAACGTTGCAGAATGGACAGACAGTGCATATCATCCAAATGCATATCAGCACGTACACGATCTAAATCCAGACCTTAAATACAACGCTAAAACTGATGACCCTGAAAACTTCAAAAGAAAAGTTGTAAGAGGAGGATCTTGGAAAGACATATCTTATTTCCTTCAAACAGGAACCAGACACTGGGAATATCAGGACACAACCAAATCTTATATTGGTTTCAGATGTGCGCTAACATTCTTGGGTAGATCGATCAACGATTTCTAAAGAAAAACTAATGGAGGATATAATTTTTGACTGTATTATTTATCCTCCATTATTTTTATCCTGAACATATTTACACGACATCCCTTGACAGATTTTTCATAAAATTTGGAATCAAAGCATTTATAACTTATTAAAATTCACTGAACGATGAGCTTTCTAAAATCAAAAGGCTTTAAGTACTTCAAAAACTTATTAATTGGACTTGGTGCATCTGCGGTAATGTTAGGAGCACTTGGAAAAATTAATTCTTATCCATGGGGTGGAACAATGATCACCGTTGGATTGATCGTAGAGGCAGTATTATTTGCCTTCCTTGGTCTTATCGGGCCAGAAAAAGATTACTATTGGGAAAAATTATATCCAGGATTGGATGCCTATAATTCTCAAGTTACACCACTTACCGCCGGACCCCAGTCATCAACTGGTCCAAGAACATTGGATGCAGATGTAGTTGAAGGAAGATTGGGTGGTATGTTGGATGAACTCCAAACCATGTCTAAGAGTTTAGGTTCTTTAAAAGCGCTACAAGAGGTAGACTTTTCAGAAACTACAGAGCAAGTAAAAAGCATGCATAACTTCTACACTAAAATGAATGACGCCATGGCTTCATTGAATGAAACTGTAGAGGATACTAAACTATATCAAGAAAATATCGCTTCATTGAACAGAAATCTTTCTTCATTGAATTCTGTTTATGGAAACGTTTTGGGTGCATTTAGACAGCCAATCGACTAATCGTATATTTCATTTATTCACAACTTAAAAAATATTAATAAATGAGTATACCTAAGGAACCCAGGCAGCTGATGATCAACATCATGTATTTGGTATTGACAGCACTGCTAGCCCTGAATGTATCAGCGGAGGTATTCAACGCCTTCAAAATGGTAGACAAGGGTTTGGTAAAATCAAATAAAGCGTTGGACGATGGAAACAACGCATTACCTGCGGCTATTAGAGATGGAGCAAAGAAAAAAGCTTCCCTAGCAAAATATGCCGATCTCATTGATCCCGGTAGACAACTGTCAGCTGAGCTAAATGAATACATTGGTGGAATCAAAGATAAACTTATCAATGATAAAGGTTTTGTACTTGATGAAAATGGCCAGCCTACAGGTGAACTAAAAGCTAAAAAAGATTATGCCCTGGTGCAATCTTATTTAGTGGATGGTCCTGAAGGTAACGGGGTGAATAGCGAAGGAGAAAATTTAAAGAACAAATTGTTGGCATACAAGCAATCAATGTTGGATTTGGTAGAAGATGATCCTGACACTCAAATCAACGAAAAAGATGAGTTTGCAAAGAGTATCTCTATTGAGATTGATGACCAGACTTGGAGAGATAAGCAAAAAGCAAGTTGGCAGGAGATGAACTTCGGTCACATGCCATTGCAAGCTGTATTGCCAATCTTTACAAAGTACCAAAATGATGTAAAGTCTACTGAAGCTGCATTCCTTAACTACCTTGCAGGTAAAGTGGGAACAACGACAGATGTTGTAATTGATAAATACACTGTTGTATCAGCTCCAGATAAGTCATACATTATCAAAGGTGAGAAATATAGATCTGAAATCTTTTTGAGTGCTGCAACATCTGCAGATTCAAAAACAGGTATTTCAGTTTCGGTAAACGGTAAAACGCTTCCAACAAACCAAGAAGGTATTGCTGTTTATGAAACGACTGCCAGTGGTCTTGGAAAGAAAACATACAATGCAAAGGCAAGTTTGACAAACCCTGTTACAGGAGAAGTTCAGACATTTAGCAAAGAATTTTCTTTCGAAGTCGGTGAAAGATCAGTAACAGTTTCTCCATTGAAGATGAACGTATTTTACATTGGTGTAGATAACCCAGTGGCAGTATCTGCAGCAGGTGTATCTTCTAAAGATGTAAAAGTCTCTATGACTGGTGCTGGAGGTGGATCTATTTCACCAAAAGATGGTAACTATAACGTTAAAGTAAAAACTCCAACCAAAAAAGGAGAGTTTGCTTACATCAACATCTCTGCTCCTGGACTTAATGAAAAGAGAGAATTTAGAGTAAAAAGAATTCCTGATCCAGTACCGAAACTTTCTAAGTCAAGAGGTGGTGGTATGTCAAGTGGAGAATTTAAAGTACAACCAGGTGTATTCCCTGTATTGGAAAACTTTGACTTCGATGCTAAATGTAACATCTCTGGTTTTAGATTGGTAAGAGTACCAAAGAGACAGGATCCACAAGTAGCCGTAAACCCAGGAGGGAAATATGGTTCTGAAGCAAAATCATTGATATCTAAAGCGAAACCAACTGATACATACTTCTTTGAAGAGATTAAATGTAAGTGTCCTGGAGATGCTGCACCAAGAGATCTTGGAGGTATGGTATTTAAAATCAGATAAACAGTTTAAAATATAAATCCAAAGATCATGAAACTTAGATTTCTTTTTTCACTACTCTTCTGCATGACATCATTTTTAATGGTGGCTCAGGATGAACCTGTTATCACAACAGAAGAAGAAGATCGAGACATTTATCCAACAGAGTCAAGCACTCCATGGGAAGATGTATACGTCGATGGTATTGTTAAAAAGACTTTGGTTGAGGAAAGCCTATTTCTAGAGTACGAACCACTCCGAGAGGCTGACATCGCCTGGGAGAAACGTATCTGGAGAATTATCGATACTAGAGAGAAGATGAACCTTCCTTTCAAGTATCCAAAGAAACCTTTCTTCGATGTACTTAGAGAATTGTCTGCCAATGGTGACATCGTCGTTTTCAAAGACGAGGAATTCACTGAGCCAATGACAATTGATGAAGTTGAAAGAACATTGAATAGAATTGATACAACTACTGTATTCGATTACGATACCTATGAAGAGAAAATCGAAATCGTTGCCAGTGAGATCAATGCCGAGGATATCAAACAATACAGAGTAAAAGAAATCTGGTTTTTCGAAGAAGAAAATTCAGTTCTTAAATGTAGAATTTTAGGAATTACTCCATTGAAAGATGAGTATGATCCTAATACCTTGGAATACAAGTATACGTTACCTCTCTTCCATGTTTATTATCCGGAAGCGAGAAAGCATTTCCAGAAATACAGAGTGTTTAATGACTTCAATGATATACCACCAATGTCTTGGTATGATGTTTTTGAAAGTCGATTTTTTGCAAGCTATATCTACAAAAAATCAAATGCTTTGGATTTGAGAATTGAAGACATTTACCTCAATTACGAAAGAGCTGGAATTGACAGATTACTAGAAGCTGAAAAGATCAAGAATGAGCTTTTCAACTTCGAGCATGATCTATGGACTTATTAAAATAAAGTTTCAATTATAAGAAAAAGGTTGATCTGTTTCAGATCAACCTTTTTTTATTCCATAAGTATGAGACCGCTCACCCTGCTCGCTTCGGGAAGCGGGACTGCTTCAGAGATTTACTCATTACTCACTTCTACTTTGCCCATAAATTTATATAATTCTATCCCGGTTCATCGGGACCAAATCGGAAGGCTTTACTTTTGACAACTCACAACTAATTATTCACAATTTCACAACTCACTACTAAAAGTTACATCCTCCTCGATTCCTCATTACTTGTCGACTTTGAATATCTTCCTTTTCCTCTCAAATCTGTATTTCCAAATTTATATCTAAGGGTTATATAGGCTTTTCGGTTTTCCCAGCGATTGACCCAAGTAGCTTGAATATGATCGAAATCAATTTCACTATTCCATTGGCTCCAATTGAATGGATCATGAAATTTGAAACTGATGGTAACCGGATCCGCATCCCAAGCAAGTGAGAAGTTACTATAAAATTGCGGTTGAGATCTGTAAATACCATATTGAGCTGACGAACTGTAACTAAATCTTGTATTCAGTGATAGTTTTTCCCACAATTCTGTACCAAATGACAGATTCACTCCGTGATAGTTACTGCTAAACTTTTGCTCCACCTCATTGATGTTGATATTACTTTCAATGTATCCGAAATATGCACTTGCATCAATACTAGCATTTTGGCCGACGGCAAAACTTCTGTTTATTTCTATTCCTGCATCCCGTCCGCTGAGGGTATTGATTGGTCTCATCGCGATAACAGAAGTCTCGTTATCCTGAACCAATAATTCATCTATTTCACCGGTGCTATTGTTGCTAAAAAGTGAGACAACAAGTGCACCTTTTTGATATGACAAATCAAAATTTGTACTCAGTGAAGGATTCACCAATGGATTTCCTTGGCTGTAACTGTATAAATCGATAAAGCTGATGGCTGGATTAAGATTCTGATAATATGGTCTGTTGATTCTTCTCGATGCTGAGAATGAGATATTTGCCTCCTTATTTGTGGTATAATTTACCGATAGATTAGGGAACAGGTAGGTGTATGATCTGTTAACCTGACCGGATTGAACTGAGGTCCCGCTCACTGCAGTGTGTTCCATTCTTAATCCCAAAGTGTAGCTCAATGCTTCCTTTTCTTTGGCGAAACTGGCATACGTTGCGAATATTTTTTCATTGTAAGAGTAGGCATCATTAAATATTTCGAATGGTAGAAGGTTTTTGGCAGTATCATCAAACGAATAATCTTGTCGACTATCGTTATTTACGTTAGAGAATTTTGCTCCCAATGATAGGTCTGCAGTTTTCAGCTTCTTTTCGAAATCTACTTTTCCGCTATTGATTAAATATTTGAATTGATTGTCCATACCGATATTGAATAGGCTGTTACTGCCATCACTTTCAATGATGTTGGTTTGAGTGTTTTGATTTTGAGTTTGAGCACCAATGTGTAGGTATTCAAATGAGAGCAAAGATCCTAATGTGTCCACTTTTATATCGTGCCCAAAACCAACAGTGTTTCTTGTTGTCATCACTTCATTTTGTACGTTTAGACCTATCTTCTCATTTTGAGATCCTGAAATTTTGGTAGAACTATTGGTTTGCTCGTCTCCGTCAGAATAACTTGATTTGTAGAATACACTACTTGAATGTTTTTCATTATGATCATAATTGCATGATAATTTTCCGTTAAGGAGAAGTGTAGTAGGGAGCCAGGTATCCGTTTGATTGAATGTTGTATTGGTCAATGTGTTTGTCCTGTCGATGTTTTTGACGTTGATAGATTTTCCATAATATGGATTGGCTTCGACTGCTACCCCAAGTTTGTTGTTTTGAAAACTAGAACTTATACCTCCACCTATTTTGCCGTATTGACCATATCCGCTATAGACATTGAGATTGGTAAAATGACCTTGTGGCTTTTGCTTTAGGATGATATTGACGATGCCTGTATTTCCTTCGGCCTCCCATTTTGCAGATGGATTGGTGATGACCTCAATCTTTGCCAATTGATCACCATTGATGGTTTTAAGGTATGCTTTCAATTCTTCTCCGGCGAGATGAAAATCTTTACCATCGATCAAGATCTTGACAGACTTATTTCTTAGAATCACATTTTCATGCTTATCCAAACGGAGCAATGGAACGGAAGCCAAAACGTCCAAACCATTGTCTCCTACACTGTGACTTTCATTCACGGTGTAGCTAAGTACACCTTTTGAAAAAGCGATTGTAGGTTTCTTTGCTTTGATCACCACTTCATCCAGTTGCTCTGAATCAGGCACAAGAACAACCTTGATTTCCGGTCCAACTGTCGGATCCTGAATGGTTGATTTTTGGTAGCCCAGATAGTCAACTTCAAGAAATGTCTGATCAAGATTTTCAAGTTGCAGTGTAAATGTTCCATCTTCTTCACTTAACGTTCCATTGATTAATATCGAATCTAGCTTAGAAAATGCAGAGATGGTTGCCCAAGAAAGGGCTTGGCCATTTTCATCATATACAATGCCTTGAATCTCTTGTGCCTGAATGCTTATAACTGATAGAAATGCACAAATTGATAGGATAAAGTTTTTCATAATTTTATTTATTGTTGTTTCTGAGACCAATGTATGCAGGCTTTTAACCCCTTTCAATCGCAATCGGTCAATGGTCCTATCATGTCTGTGTAACCTTATTTTCTGCATGACTCATTTCACCGATAAAATTGTGCATTTCACCGATGTGGTCTAGTGATTTACTTATTTCAGGTGATTCGGAAGAGATATTCAATTAACTTTCCACCATGAAAAAGCAAATTTGGAAAGTTGCCTTATATACTGTGCTCTTGAAATTCTTCCTCGGTCCTGTGAGAATTTACTTGGATGAATTTAATTTTCAAGATGCCTTTGGGGATTTTTATTCAGAACCTTGGAGGTGCTTGTTGCAGTATAACTTTTACTTTATCATCGTGCTATGGAGCGTGGGTGTTTATTTGCTTTTGTTCTACTTGTATCCCAAAAGAAAAATTTCCTTATTGATTGGATCCATGCTGTTGCTTTCTGTTTTTATGATTTCATATAGATATTTATTCGAAGAAGTGATTCTGTTCCAGATTTTTGAGCGAAACAACTACAACCCAAATGTGAAATTGCACTACTATTTTTTAGACAATATTTATTATGGTGTTTTGTATGGTTTTGTTGGCTTTGTGGTTTACTTCATGGAATCGAGTGTGTATAATGAAAGATTGAAAAATGAGTACTTGTTGGAAAAGGAAAAAGCAGAACTCAGTATGTTGAAATCCCAGATCAACCCTCACTTTTTATTCAATAGTTTAAATAACATCTATTCATTGGTCTACAATAAATCTGCACATGCGCTTGATGCTGTTGCTAAGTTGTCTTCTATGCTCAGGTATTCTGTGTATGAAAACGAGGAATTCATTCAAATTGGAAAAGAGTTGAATTATATCAATGATTTTATTGAGCTTGAGAAATTCAGATATGCAAAAGAACCCAATGTAGAAATCAGGATTGAACAAAAAGATATCCTCATTGCGCCATTTCTATTAATACCATTTGTAGAGAATGCATTTAAGCATGGTGATTTATCTGATGAGAAACATCCTGTAAAAATTCATTTATCTTACGAAGGAAATGATCTGATTTTCAAGGTCAGAAATAATATCAAGGTGAAAGAAAAAGATGAAGTTGGTGGCGTTGGTGTGAATAATGTAAAGAAAAGATTGGCCTATATTTATAAAGATAAGCACAACTTGGATATAAAAGAAAGCGAAGAATTTTATGAAGTTAACCTAAGAATAAACGATATATGTTGAGATGTGTGATCATAGATGATGAACCTTTGGCACTTAAGCTGTTGGTTGACTATGTTGAGAAAACAGAATTTCTTGAGCTTAAGAATAGCTTTACCAATCCTATAGAAGGATTGCATTTTATTTCGTCTAATGAAGTTGATTTGGTTTTTCTCGATATACAAATGCCTGAGTTAACAGGTATTCAGTTTATGAAAATCATGAAGTCAAAGTGTCAATTTATCATGACCACCGCATACAACCAATACGCTATTGACGGTTACGAATTTGATGTTATTGATTTTTTGTTAAAACCGATAACCTTTGATCGTTTTCTTATTGCTGCTAATAAGGCCAAGGAGAGGATAGAGGAAAAGCCTACAGTAAGCGAAAGCAATAAAGAACAAGATCCAAATGATAATTTCATTTTCGTAAAATCTGAGTATCGCGTCCAAAAAATTGATTTCGATTCAATAAATTATTTGGAAGGGATGGGAGATTATGTGAACATAGTCACAGAAGAGGGTAGAATATTGACACTTGAAAGCATCAAGAGCTTTGTCGAACGCCTACCATCAAACCGTTTTATGCGAGTTCATAAATCGTTTATTATCTCATTCGAGAAAATCAAGTTTATTGAAAGGAATAGAGTGCAGATTAAAGAAAAGTTGATTCCTGTGAGCAATAGTTATCAAAAGCAATTTTGGGAAAGGGTGAATTCGAAGTAATTACCTTTCGGTCTTCAATTCAAATATCATAGACTCAATTTTTTGTCTTGTGTGCATATAGTTCCAATCAGAGGCGAACCCATCTTTCTTTACAACTATAAACAATTGCCGATTAGAAGGAATGGGAAGTAGAGAAATTCCTTCTTCGTCTGTCATGAAATTTGACTTTTTAGCCACAGTCGCAGCCATTGTTTCCAGTACTTTGATGTCAGAACTTGAGTTTAGCTGCTGAACGAAAGCGCCTGCTGTATTATCATCAAATTCGTAAACGTCAATTTTTGCATTATGAATGGCCGACTTGTAACGTGGATCACGTACGCTCACCTTTAGCGTTTTATCAGAATAAGCTACATTAGCATTTGTTGGTTCAATCCAACGTATCTGGTATATGTCGTCTTTGCCCACTCCACCTTCTCGGTTTGAACTAATATATGCATGTTCATCATTTATAAAGATTCCGAAGTCGTCGGCTGCTGAATTTATTGGTTCAGGGAGACGGATGATATTTGAAACTACTCTTTCTGAGTCAATCAATGCATAGTACAAGTCCAGTCCTTTACCATCGTTTTTATCAGAGGCAAAAAACAGATGATTGTTATCATAAATGAAAGGAAACCACTCGTTTCCAGCGCTATTGATTTTTGGTCCCAGGCTTTTTATTTGACTACACATGCCTTTTTGAGAAATAACTGCTGACATGAGATCCATTTTGCCCATTCCATTTTTGTCATCGGTGGCGAAAATGAATGTACTTCCATCTTCACTTATAGTGGGATGACAAATATTCATCAGGCTGTCTGTATCAAATTTAAAATGTGAATAGTTTTGGAATTTCCCTTCAAAATAATCAGCTGTATAGATCTTCAGGCTTGATTTTTTATTTTCGTTTTTGACCAATTTTCCTGACCGTTGATCATTGCTTGTGAAGTAGATTGAATTTCTAATATTGTCAAAGCATATCGGACCCTCATTGTATTTAGAATTGAGTGGAAGTACCAGGTCAGATTTATTAATTTCCAATTCACGATCAATGGGCTCGCATTTAATATCGAAGAAAAGAGAATTCTTTGATTTTTGATTTGCCATTGCTCCAATATAAAACATGTAACCATTCCAAATGACCGGACTGAATTCTTCATCTGGGGTATTGATGGTTTCAAGATTTATTAGTTCACAATTTTCCCAGAATTGTATATTGCCAAAATCATATTGTTGACTGTAAAGAGCACATACACTCAATAAGGTAATTAATATTGTTACAATGTACTGCATCAAAAATATCTTGGGTTGATGACCGATTCTGGGTTGGGCTTATTTCCTATTCTATAATTCAACGCCAGCTCAATGCTTCCTGACGAGAAGTTTCTAAGCTGACTTAGGTTGATGTCATATGAAAGTCCAGCGAGAATACTTTCATTGTATTGCCAAGCCAAAAGTAGATCAATAGATTCTAGAAATGTGCTTTGATCAACACTGAGATTCATTCCTATGTGATACTGTTCAGCGAGTATGCCAGTCAAACCCAACTCAATATCCAAAGGATTGTTTTCTGCTGTGACCACAAGTACCTGTGGACTCAATTCCCATGATTCATTTACGGTCCATTTTCCTCCAGCCATAAAGTATATGTTTCTAACTTCTCTGCTAATCAAATCATCATTTTCTTCCAGATCGATTTCAGTTCTTGCAATCCCAGGAATTGAGATCCCGAAAAAGTAAGTTGGAGAACGATAGTAAAGGCCAACTCCAACATTGAAGATTGTTTGAGTAAATCTCATTTGGGAAATTGATTCATCATCCCATCCGTCCTGTGGATTTAATCTTGGGTCATCAAAATTTGCAGAAAACTGTCTGAGACTAGTTGAAAGGCCAGCACTCAATGTGCCATGATCCAACGGAATGGCGTATGCGAAAGAAGTTTTAAGTGTATTTCTTTTGAAAATAGATACGCTTGAATTATCAAATTGAATTCCAATGCCTAGTCTATCTTGTATGCTAGCTAAATTTGCGCTTGCTGCGAACCGAGCAGGAGCTCCATCTAGACCAATCCATTGATTGCGATAAATGGCTGTCAGACTTGTGTGATCATAATTTCCTGCATATGCTGGATTGAAGGCCAATTTATCATATTGAAATTGTGTTACAAGGATATCTTGTTGTGCATTTGAGGCACAAGCTATAAGCAAAAATGATATGACGAATATGATGTTTTTCATTTATAATTCAACGATGAAGAAACCAGCTATTGGTTCCTGTCCTTCAATAGAAAATACATAATAGTAAGTGCCAGCAGGAACGATTTCACCATTGTAGGTTCCTGCCCAATTGTTGCTGTAATTTTCTTGTTCATAAATCAATTCCCCCCATTGATTGTATACGAAAAGTTCATTTTCAAGATCCAATGAATTTTCAATGCAGGAAATGAATAGTACATCATTCTTGTTATCTCCATTTGGAGTGATTAGGTTTCCAACTGTGCATTCATCATTTATTTCTCCACCTAAAACTTGGATGATTATATTGGCAATGCTGCAAAGATCTGGGCAAAGTTCATCACAAATTTGATATTCAATATTGTAGATTCCGGGTGTCTGAATATTAGATAACTCTATTCGGTTATTTTGGATTGACACTGACAATTCATTTTCGTTTTCAGAAATGGAAACAACAGGATTATTTTCAAAGGTATCATTTTCGAGGATGTCAATGGTGCCTGATGTATTGACATCAAGTGTTAGCTCATCGTCATTGGCCATTGGACCGGAAGGATAAATGATTTCAATCTCATCTGTTCCGATTGACCCGCAAAAACTTTGAATACTTTCTACTTCTAATGTAGCCAAGCCAGGTCCCAATATTTCTATTGTGGCTGTGCTATCATTGTTGTTGACAATATTTACATTTTCACTTGATGTGAATATCAATTCATCAATATCAGTAAAGTTCTCAACCGAAATTTCTATTTGCTCTGCATTGCAAACAACTATTTCTTCTAATGTAAAATTGGCAAATCCTGTGGTTGCTGATGTGACGAATACAATCAATTCACTTTGTTGTAATGATGCGCAATCATTTTCATCAATCGCGGTGACGAAAAGAGAATTGTTTCCTTCGTTAAGTGTAGCTAAATTCAGATTTTCAAAACTGCCATCTTCAGAAGTTCCAAGAAGATTTTGATCTACATCATATATTTCGAAGCCAATCATGCTGCTCAAAATCAGATCAGGAAAGCTGACAGAGTTGAGGGCGCCTGAGCACAAAGTGTCAATGGTATATTGCAAAACGGGTGCAGGAGGTCCGCTAAGCAAGTCGACTGTGAATACATCTGAAAAATCAGAAATACAACCATTTAATTCTGCCTGCAGAAAGTATGAACCCACATCTTCATCTGAAAAGAAATCAAATGTAATGAAGGTAGAATTAACCAGTTCTCCAGCAGGCACAGACCAAGTGTAGCTTACTCCAGGTTGGATGTTTTCTGGACTTAGTGAGCCCGCAGATCCAAAGCAAAATTCAGTTGGTCCGACAATGGTAGGTGGAGGCACACTTTCTTCCAAACTTATGTTGATTGGATTGGAAGCATTCGATTCGCAACCATTGACAATCACGCTAAGGCTGTATGTTCCTTCATTGACGCCTGACGAATTGGGTATGAACAACTGTGGCGACAAAGTGGTACTTTGGCCCAGTGGAGTGGTCCAGATGTATGCCTCAACGTCTACACTTACGTTGGATGCGTTGATATTAATGTCATCACCCAAGCAAAGGTTTCCAACTTGTTCGATGAGTGGGGTGGGAGGAGCTGTGGTTGAATTGATATTGGTGCTGACAGGCTCTGAAGCACAACTTCCGTTACTAATTTGTAAGGTATATACTCCATTGGATTGCGGACCTGTATAGCTTATACTTAGTTCATCATCATTGGATGAAAATCCAGAAGGACCAGACCAACTAAAGTCATATTCACCCTGGGGGAAAATAGAAGGAAAAAATGAAATCTCTTCACCGAGAAACATACATGACTCTGAATTGTTGCTCAGTGCTGTAATTCCAGGTACAGGAAGTATGGTCACATTTGTACTGCTCTCTCCACTACAGCCTGCATTGGTAACGACCTCGACTGTATAAATTCCTTCGATGGCAGGTACAGTAATGACCCTTTCAAACAATTGTTCATTTTCAGGAGTTGTCCAGATATAGGTGGAGTTTGGAACAAAGGTCGCGGTTAAACTTACATTTCCACCTTCGCATATAGGACCGTTATTACTTGCTCCAATATTTATACCGGATTCAATTTGAACATCAAATGGCGGAGAGATCAGACTCAGGCATCCATCTTCTTCAATTTCTACTGTCCAACTACCAGCCAGATTTTCATTGGCCGATTCAATTAGTAAATTGTTGATAGAAGTAGTTGTATATACTTCATCATTAAGGGACCAAATGTATCTGTCAGAGGGTGGAACATTGTTTACTGACAAAAGAAGTTGGGCCCCAAGACAGAAGGTGTTTTCACCAGTGATCAAAGGTTGAGCAGGAGTGTCAAAGACCTGTACTTCGATGAGGAGCGTATTGGATAAGCATCCTCTGTCATCAATAATGAGTTCGTATGTCCCGGCGTCATTGTTTTGGATGTTCTCGATGGCTTGAGGTATTATGCCTTCACCGTTGTATCCGTTTGGTCCGGTCCATGTATATGTCCAATCGATATTCGCATTCAAGGATTCGAATTGAAGTGTCTCTCCTTGGCATAGACTGATAAACTGATCATTGACCGATGGTTGAGGTGCTTCTATGATTTCAATGCTGAACGTGTTGGAAGGATTTGATTGACAACCGTATCCTTCCACGATGCAGTAATAATTATGATCACCGAGACTTGGTTCAATTTCAATGCTTGGACCGTCGGTTTCAGCAATTAAAATACCATTTGGAGAAATTCCCTCGAACCATAGATAAACCACATTGTCGTTAAAACTATTTGAATTTAGAATGACTGCTTCTGCTTGACAATATACATTGGCCTCAGAAGTGATTTCCGGACTATCTAGAGATTCGATGGATATATTTACCTCTCCTGTGAAGGTGCAACCTTGGGTATTGGTCACGCTAAGGTTGTATATGCCTGAATCCTCAGGTCCGGCATTGAGTATAACGGGGTTTCTTTCTACAGAGAAATAGTTGTCGGGTCCCGACCATTGATAGTCGAACATGGGTGCATCGCTGTTGATGATATTGCTTAGCAGGAACAAGCTGTCTCCTCCACATAAGGTGGAGCTAAAACTTGGGTTCAATGAAATATCTGACACCGCTATCACTGTCGAACATTCAGAGAAATTTCCAAATTGATCTTCAGCCACTACAGTAACAGGAATATTATTTCCTATATCTGTACAATCAATGGCATTTGCAGAAACGAGAATATCTACTTCCGTACAGTTTTCAAACACATTTACTGTAAAGTCATTTATTGATGGAACATATTCTTCTGAATCATTGATTGAGATCTCATAGAATCCAGGTTCGCAAGAGGTGACAGGTGTACTCATGTCTCTGACGGTAATCTGATAATCGCAACTTGCTACATTTCCAGAATTATCTGTTGATGAGAGTCCAACGCGATAGGTGCCAGGATCAAGTTCCACTTTGTTGCCACCGAGCACCAAAAGTTCATCACCAGATTCAATATTCTCAACTACAATATTTGGGACCACTTCGGTGTATGCCAGCGTCGCAATCAATTCGCTGAGATTGTCGGTTTGATCTTCTATATTGTCACATGGTGGAATTGAGTTATTAGTCTGGAAAAAGAAACTGATGAAACCATCGTTTGCCCATTCTGACAATTGATTTGGGTCAAGTGCAATTTCAATCTGTTCTGTTATTTCACAAGGCTGATCGGAAACTTGTGTTGATCCGATGACTTGATTGTCTTCATCCAATATTTCAAATTGACCGGAAGGGTTGTTCATTTTATAATTGATAAAAAGAATTGGATTTATAATGAGATTTTGGATAGCGATTTCTGTAAAATTTATCTGGAAATCCTGCGCTTCAAAATTTCCTTGATCATCCATGATGAAATTAAGGAATGGACTTGTCTGTGGTTGTGTTTGAGTGAAACTAAATATTGCCTGACAATTTTCATCGAATTCAAATTGCGGATTCAAATTAAAAAATGTTTGGCAAGAATCAGGATGGAGAAAGACAACCTGATCATCAGGACAAGTTAGTTCTGGAATTTGCTGATCTATCAATTCAACAATTTGAGTGCATGCGTCGGTGTTGCCTGCACAATCTTCTACAATGTATTCAATTGTATGAGTCCCAGAATTTAGCAAGAGATCAATTTGATCTTCAAATTCAATTTCTTGTTGTCCGTCAACAGCTATGTAATATTTAAGTTCGTTTTGTAATTGAACGGATATGTCTACCGTTGCCTCAATGTATGGCCTGGCTGTGCAGTCTGCAAAACTAGCTTGATCATAGTTTAATTTAAAAATTATATTGCCTTCAGCAAAATACTTTTCCACCATTTCAGGATCAAGGGGGATGATGAAATCATTCTCTGCACACGTAGTACCTTGAATATTTATACTTGCAAAGGTGCTGTCACTTTCGTCTTGTACAGAAAAGTTGATTCGGCCCAATGTATCTACCATATTTTCAAAGTGGAGCAATATTCTCATCTGAGAACCGAGTGTATAATCTGTAACTGGATCCAAATTCCATTCAAAGACTGTTTGTGTACTGTTTTCAATATCCTCCAGTTGTTTTGCTTTCTTAAATAAGTAGCCTGTCTCAATCTCTGAGCAATTGTCCATAGCTTCTGGTCTGGTCATTGTCAAAATAGAATCGCATTGACCTGATGGCAGTATGAGTTGAAGATCTTCAGAACAAAGAGTTATCTGTGGTTCATCTTTGTCGTCAAGAAATATTCTTGAGTTACTTGATTGTTCGTTGCCGCAAGCATCAAGGAAGCTTACTGGGATGGCGGCACTGATGAGAGGATTTTCTCCCATGCAATTTATGCTCGGGATAAATTGATAGTCGATCAGAAATTCAGGGTCCTGTGAATTTGGATTGATGAATACCTGAAGTTCAGAGCAATCATCTTCGGCGGCAGATGTAAAGAGTAATTCTTGAAAATCTAGAAATGATAAAAACAGATTTGATATTTCATCACATTCAAACTCGAGGAAAGGGATAACAGTACCTAGCGAAGGACCGAAATCATCCGTGACGGTAATCTCTTGAATAAAGGTACTCGTATTACCACAAACATCACTGAATGTCCAGGTTCGTAAAAACTGTTCGGTGCAATCATCTGTGAATGTTAGGCTGTCCGTAAAAGTGTGTGATATGGTAGAGCAATCTTCAAGATTAAAAAAGAAATTGTTGACGTCCGTTAAGTCTTGGTGACAGCCGATCGTGATTTGATTTGATCCTTCGGCGATAGGTC
>JAHDDD010000023.1 GCA_020629535.1 Saprospiraceae bacterium | reverse complement strand
AAAAATATGGGCTTGGTTAAATCACCTAGGTCAATAGATGTTTCGTTTAGAAAATCTTTTTTCACCAATGAAAATTGGAAACCCTCCTCAGCTTCATTTCTATAAAACCAAAAGTTCTTGATATTTTCAACATTGTCATCTTCGTTTGGACAAACCACCAAATCTTGTTTTCCATCGTTGTCAATGTCCAGAATCCACGAAGACAAGAATATAGACATATCTGCAAATTCAGGTTGAGGAAACTGCTCTTCAACAGCTGTGATGTGTGCATTTCCTGGGGTACCACCATTTGTTAAAAGGACCAAAAAATGTGAAGTAAGATCTCCTATCAGCATATCCATGTCACCATCTTCATCAATGTCGACCGTTTCAATTGTACTGCCCGCATGTCTTTCCTCCAGTGGAGTCTGTTCGGTCAAAAACAAGGCACAAGTATCTGGGCTTCCAGAGAGTATGACGGATGAATTGAGTGCCCCTTCTAAGAATCCTCCAAAACATTCATCTACCTTTTCGAAGACCAAGCTATCTAATGGATAATCGAGTTCGACGGCTTGATTTTCATAATATTCAACATAAGATCCGTCAGGATCAAAAGAAAGAATATCAATATCTCCATCTCCATTGATATCAGCAATACCAGGTACATCCGTTGGAGCAACATAAATATTGACTTCAAAATCTAGGAAGGGATAATAGAGTATATCAAAATCTTTACCCGGAAAAAAGATTCTTTCATATTGGAGCTCACCATTGATAATCTTTCCTTGATACACAATGATTGCTGCAGAAATCAGATCAAATGGAGCCGTAAAAATATCCTTTATACCATCTCCATTATAATCAACGAATCTTACCCATAAATTTAATCTTGGGAAATTTGATTCAAATTGTGGGGCATATTCATAATTGGATTCTCCTGGTCCACCATTATTCAAAAATGGCCGTAAAATGCTACCTGATCTGTCAAATACCAGTAAATCTTCCTTACCATCTAGATTAAAATCCACCTTGGCCAATTGAGGAGCTGAAAAACCGCCGGTCAATGGGTTTTCTAAAACTGAACCATTGACGGTAAAATCTACATCCAGAATATTAAAATCTTGTGAAGTCGAATCGAAACAAAATCCAAGCAACAAGCTCAGACAAAGAAATTTTACAAAAGGTCTAAATCTGAGTATATTACACGAACGAATAGAGCTTGAAATGTTTGTATCCATCAATAGAATTTTAGTGTTTGTCAGTTTTGTAATGCTGATGTTTTCAGGAAACGTTGGCATGACGCAAAACGATCCAAATTTACAAGTTAATGACAGATTAAGTCGTGCAGAAATTGAAAATTTTGATTTTCGTCAGGAAGGGAACATGGTTTTCCTTCATTCCGTCCCTACTTCAAGTGGTATATTCGAGTTAAACCTCAACGGTGAATCCCATGAATTAAATATGATCAATGGGAAAGTCGCTATAGACCAGTCATTGATCAATGATGAAGGATTATACTACATTACTCTTGCTAGCCAATCTAGGTTACTTCACATTTCTCAAAATGACGGAGGTAAGTATGCGTTTAAGAATATCCCACTTTGGCTTTCAATAGTACCTCCTCTTCTTGCGATCATTATAGCATTGATTTTCAAAGAAGTTATTCTTGCCTTGTTTATCGGAATTTGGTCAGGGGCATTCATTGCAAATGGATTTGATCTGAGCAGAATATTTACCTCTTTCTTTAGAGTCATTGATAAATATATCCTTCAAGCCGTTTCGGACAGTGATCATATGTCTGTCATTTTATTTTCTTTACTCATTGGTGGAATGGTGGCCTTGATATCAAAGAACGGTGGAATGCAAGGTGTGGTCAATGCATTGTCTAAATATGCAAGAACGCCAAGGTCAGCTCAATTTACTACGTGGTTGATGGGTGTTGCTATTTTCTTTGATGATTATGCAAATACATTGATCGTGGGGAACACCATGAGAAGTGTGACTGACAAGTTCAAAATCTCAAGAGAAAAACTGGCATATATTGTCGATAGCACAGCAGCCCCAGTGAGTGCTGTTGCTTTCATCACGACTTGGATAGGTGCAGAACTTGGTTACATCGATGATGGTATTTCGAGAATTGATTTAGGCATGACGGTTACCCCGTATGCGGTCTTTCTTGCAAGCCTCAAATATTCTTTTTATCCGATTTTGACTCTGATCTTTATGCTCATTCTAATCCACCAAAAAAAGGATTTTGGTCCGATGCTAAAAGCAGAGAGAAGAGCAAGAAGCACTGGACAAGTATCATCAGCCTCAACTGAAAAAGAAGACGAACCTGATATGGAAGACTTGAGTCCAGTGGCGAATGCTCCAATGAAATGGTGGCATGCTGTTGTTCCAGTATTGACTGTGATTATCGTCACCATTATTGGTTTACTGGTTACAGGATTCAACTCCTTGAAAGGAAGTTTGATGGAGCTTGAACGTCGGGTTATTTACGATTCCTGGTCTGTCATATGGAATGATCTCAGTTTATTAACAGATAGACAAATGGGTTTCTTTTCTAAATTGGGAACAGTCATTGGAGCATCAAATTCTTACGAAGCTTTGCTATGGTCTTCACTGTTAGGTGTTGTAGTTGCTCTCTTAATCAGTGTTTTCAGTCGGACCATGAAATTGATAGACGCATCTCATTGGATGGTGGCAGGATTTAAATCTATGCTCCCGGCCTTAATCATATTGTGTCTTGCCTGGGCATTGGCCATAACAACAGATGAGCTAAAAACCGCAGAATTCATCAGTTCATCATTGGAAGGCAATTTGAATCCATTGTTTTTACCTGCCATCATTTTTGTGCTAGCGGCCTTTATTGCATTTTCTACTGGCTCTAGCTGGAGTACAATGGCCATCCTCTATCCTATTGCAATCCCAACTGCATTTGCAGTAAGCACTGCTGCAGGCATAGGTCCAGAATTAACTTACGAAATTTTGTTGTGCTGTATTGCTACTGTCCTAGGTGCCTCTGTTTTAGGAGATCATTGCTCTCCGATTTCAGATACAACCATTTTGAGTTCTTTGGCTTCAGATTGCAACCATATGGACCATGTTCGAACCCAGTTTCCGTACGCAATATTGGTGGGAAGTTTCAGTATAGTGGGCATCACCTTAGCCATATTTTTGGGAGGAGGTGGATTTATCTGTTTTATTCTGATCGTTTTATGTATTCTGGCACTATTTTTCATCGTTAAAAGTGTAGGCAAGTATGCAGAAGAATCGGTTATGTAGTGATTCATTAAGAATTCATTAGTAAACTTTATATTTTTGTTTAATATTTAGTTCTTTGTAAGCCATTATATTAAATCTCTAAACAGTCATCATGAAGCAAGAAGTACAGGCAGTACTGGACCTCGAGAAACAAAACAAGAAGAAGAGTATGCGCGTATCCCTGATTTTTCATGGGATTTTACTTTTATTGATGATGATTTCACTCTTTGCCTGTCCTCACACCCCAGAACAAGCCAAAGAGAACCAATACGCTGTCAAAGTGAATTTCCAAGAAATTGAGTTCACAAGAGAGACAAGCTCAAACAGTACCAAGTCAAAAGCTAAGGAAGGAGCTTCAAAGCCAAAAATGGACCCTGTAACCGAGGTTAAGAAAAATAAAGTAGATCAAATTGAAGTAAAGAAACCTACACCTAAAATTCCTAAGCCAAAGCCGGTAGTAACTCCAAAACCTACAGACCCTATTGTGAGCGAAACAACCATGGAAGAATCTCCCATTGAGGCGGTGGAAGAGGAAATAGAAATTGAAGAACCTGAATTAGAACCAGAACCAATTCCAGAACCCGAGCCAGAACCCATTCCAGAGCCAAAGCCTTCGAAGAATGTCCCAACAAATAATTCCAAAGGGAAAGAAAATTCATCAGATGACAGTCCTCAAGGTGATAACCCAAGTACCACACGTGGCGAATCTGATGGCACAGGAAAAGGCAACAAAGGAGACGGACCAGGAAGAGATGCGGGAGGAAATGACGGAGATAGTGGTAGTGGTGATGGCGGAATCGGGACCGGAGACTTTGATGGTTCAGGCAATGGAATTTTCGGAAGGAAAGTAGTGTACGTAAACCGGGCTCAATTGGCTGATGTTATGAACGGTGTGAGCATTGGTGAGAAAAAGAAAATCTGGATAAAAACTTGTGTCAACAGAGCGGGTGTGGTAACATATGTTGAATTGGATGAATTAAATTCCAATGTAAGCAATAACACAATTCTAAGAAAAGCATTGAAACTGGTATCTGGATACAAATTTGAGCCAGATTTAAACGCACCTGGCGAACAATGTGGAATGGTAAAGATCAACATTGATAAAACAAATGCTTTTAACTAGAACTAGAAAGTAGTTCACAAAAATTTCTTCTCAAAAGCAAATCTCTTCAAGTAAAAATTATAAAAGAAGACTATTCCCGTTACAAGGATTTTAGTGATGATTTGGTTGTCAGCAAAAAATTGATGCTTGTTTAATAAGAATATAAATAAGGTACTAAGTATTAATCCACCCATTGAAACCAAAACTGAAATTCCCAAAGCTATTCTTGTCTTTCTCTTTTGCTCAAAAATGTATCTTTTCTGAAGAACAAAATTGATTACCATCCCTGTAGAGTATGAAATAATGTTGGAAACGATGGGTGAGAAAAAATTGCCAACAAGAATGTTGTACAACACATTATCAACAATTGTGGCAAAGGATGATGAGAGTGCAAATTTTGCCTTTAGCTTTATGAGATTCAACAAGTTCATGTCAATTTCTCCACCCTACTTCGCTGGTAATTTTGTAATTCTGACCATTGAGTTGAAAAAATTTGTCATTTAGTTTTACCACTTTGTCAAACATATAGAATCCATTTATGCTTTCAACATCTTTATTTGTGGTATAAGATGAAGCGTCAACATAGATGGTTTTTGAGTGTTCTTTTCCCCGAAGGCTTGTCCAGATCATTGACTCCAGAGGGACCTCGAAAGGGAACCACATTTTTTCCCAATTGAAATCTTTCAATTCTACAAAAAGTAATGGATGATTGTTGTTCATTTCGAATGTCTTGTCCATCTTTTCCAGCCGTCTTTCAAAGAACAAATGTGCAACTTCAATTTGATGGACACACCAAGCAATCATAATAGTAAAAAGAAGTAAACGGCCAATTGAATTTAGGTGCTGTCTAAATGCCAAAATCATTGCCAATCCAAACACCATTCCCAACATACCCATGTATCCGTCAAGCATAAATAAAACCCTTGATCGCAAATATGAATGAATCGTGATATTCAATCCTAAAATGAACAAAGAACAAAATAAGAAATACAATGAAGTCAGTTTCTTCCCACTTTTGAACAATAGTCCAAGACTAAAAATGAAAACAGGAACAATCAGATAGTATTGCTCAAAAAGGTACTCCTTAATCAAAGAAAAGATGACTTGATAATCACTTGGTTTTTCTATAATATCAAAAAAGTAATTTAGCTTACTAACTTTTCCGCTTTCATATTCATTATTGAAAACTTCAAAGTAAAATTTCAATACAAATGCAAACAATAGTAAACCGATACTCGCCCAGTTTTTCAAGTCACTCCATCGATTGTGATAAAGAACATTGGCACCAAACATCATCATCAAAGGGACAACAATGATTGGATGAATTACATAGAGTAACGAAGCAATGAGAGTCAAACCACCCCAGTAAATCAATGGAGACTTTATTCTTTCCACCTCTGTAGAAACCCATGAAAAGGCTAGTATCGCAACTGCAATAGCACAAGTAATTTCCGTATGCCCTGCATAATGCTTATATCGCATGGTGAGGATCAATGCCAATATCAAAAGCAGACCATGCCAATGCTCCTTCAAATAATAATGTATGATATTAAAGATCGCATAAAAAAACACGAAGGCCGTCACAGAATAAACAGAAAGTACTGTTCTCAAACTTCCTCCTAATTTTATGGCAGCCAAGGCGGGGCTTTGAATTATTAAGTTGATATACCTATCGTGTAGGATATAATAGGTTTCATAATTTATGACATGAAATGTGTAGTATCCTGCATCGCATACCAACATCCGTTCTGGGGCATAAACAACACATCCACACATCATAACCCAAAAAAATACATGCCCAAGAACACTCAGGTATTTCCTAATTTGAAAGTCATTTAATGATGATGACAAGGTGTTGTGCACACGCGGCATATGCACGAATATAAGGATTGCTATTTTAAGTGGAAGTCAAACAAAACAATTAACCTTTAGACTTGCCGAAGATGTCCTTTGATTTCTCATCAAGTACTGGTGTAGGACGAGGTGCTTCATCATATTTATGATCAAAGATCTTTTCATCATAATACCACAAACCTTCGTTTAGGCTGTAGCCTTCATAGCTTCCATCTGAGATTCGCGTCATGCCTTGTCCAGGCAATGTTCCTTTGATATCTATCAAGTGATCGAACATGATGATTTCAAGGCCTTGGTTGTAATTCAGACTGACAGCTGAAGCATCAGAATATTGTAAGATTAATCGGCTTTTTGCACTACGTAAATCTTCGCCTTCCTTTGTAAAGACTTGCTTTCCAAAAACCGGATCTCCGTTTTCATCAAATGTAAGAACTTCAGCGACTTTAAGATTTTCATATTGATCAAGCGCGTTGTAACCAAACAACATGTAGCACTTTTCTGCCCCTTTTTCAAATGGCAAGACATTGTAATACAATTGACCAAGCCACATATCCTTATTCCCTACTATGAAATCCCAGTTTTGAGCATAACTTTCAATTTTATCATTGAGTTTAATATATCTGTCTTCGAGAAAAAGATATCCTTTGTAGGTGTATTTATCCTCAGCAAGTTGGAGCTGCCAACTCACGATGTTAAAACTAGAATCTGGAGGTGAGACATTTGATATCCATTTGATGGAGTCAAACTCAATTCTATTCCCTTTATCAAATTCCTGTTCAAGTAATTTGGTTAATTCAGCTTCGGCTCTTTGCTGGTGTTTAAAATCTTCAGCATTGGCAGTTATGTCTGCGTAAAATAGAATCTCATCCAAAACCTCTTGACTGGTTTGCTGAGAAATGGCTAAATGAGAAAGTAGCGAAATCGAAAGGAAAAGTATTGTTTGCTTCATGCCTTGAAAATTCGTAACTATAACGTAATAGTTGATGAAATAATTTCTAAAGGAAATGTTATGATTTGTCGATAAGTTCCAAATAATCCGGTCTGTCTGCAATCGAGTTATGCACAAACATGTTTTTGATCTCTCCATTGTGGAGCACAAATACGCCTGGCATTTGAAAACCATCGCCCACTTGTTTTAAACTGTACATGTTTCCTTTCAATGCTTGTCCAAATCCACGAGACCAAACTTTAAGCCCGAATAATTGTCCCATTTTGCCGCGGAGCAAACCAAAAGATACGTAAAGCTTCTGTTCAGGATCAATGACATATTCCCAATCCTTGAGTCCAAAAGCATCTAGATATTCTTCAGCAACATCGGCTTCGGACATTTGAACCAAAACAACGTGAACATCACGTTGTTTTAGTTCATGTTCGATGTCTTTAAGATCAGACAGTGATTCACGACAGAAGATGCATCCAAAATGACGAAGAAAGACAAGTAAGACTTGGCTTTCTTCGGATAGTTCCAACAGATTATTATTTCTGTTTGTTCGTGTACTTCTAAGTATCTCTTTATTAATCATAAAGAACCAGGCCCTTTTAGATCAATTTCATTTTATTGAATGTATTAATCACGTTTGAAACGTGTTTAGCTGATTTTCTCAAAAGCTTCTTTTCATCTGAGTTTAACTTCAATTCAAGAATTTCTGTGATTCCATTTTTCCCCAATTTAACAGGAGCTCCAAGGAACATGTTCTTGATGCCGTATTGACCGGTCAATCTCACAGCACAAGGAAATATTCTGTTCTCATCTCTGATAATAGATTCCACCATTTGAGCTGCTGCTGCACCTGGTGCATACCATGCTGAAGTTCCCATCAATTTTACAAGTTCTCCACCACCCTTTTGGGTTCTTTGAACGATAGCATCAAGCTTATCTTTTTTGATCATTTCAGTAACGGGAATACCTGCTACAGTTGTATATCTCGGAAGTGGTACCATGCTATCTCCATGACCTCCCATTAAGACGGCTTGAATATCTTTTGGCGAAACTTTCAATTCAGTTGCAAGAAATGCTCTGTATCTGGCAGTGTCCAAAATACCAGCCATCCCCATCACTCTTTTTGAGTTCAATTTTGATGCTTTATAGGCAGCAAATGTCATTACATCCAAAGGATTGGAAACTACGATAATGATAGGATTCTTCGAATATTGAAGAATTGAACGAGTAACAGAAACAACGATTTTTGCATTGGTTGCAATCAAATCGTCTCTGCTCATTCCTGGTTTTCTTGGAATTCCAGCCGTTATAACAACAACATCAGAATTTCTAGTTGCAGCATAACTTGCTGTTCCTTTTAGTTTAGTACTATAGTAATCAATTGGTGCTTGTTGCCAAGTATCCAGGGCTTTCCCCTTTGCCATGTTTCCTTTTAAATCAAGGAGAACTACCTCATTGACGATGTCTTTATGGGCAAGAACGTTGGCCACAGTAGCTCCTACATTACCTGCACCTACAACGGTGACTTTACTCATTTTTTTAATGTTTGTTTTTAAAATTTTGACGATGCAAAAATATATAAATTATTTATGATATGTTCTACATAAATAATTCAAATTTTAATCAAAAGAATGGAATATGTAATCAGCCTAACCCTTGAAAAAAGGGTAACTCAAATTTTTATCTTCGACTGTAATGATCAGAAAATAATAACCTGATTTCAATAAGTGAATATCTATTGAATTTTTATTTGATGTTGAACAAAGTTTTCCTGATTCATTGATCACTTTCAAAGACTTAATCTCCTTTTCTGAATCAACAGAAATGGTGTATGCATCTCTCTTGATTTTCACTCCTTGAGGATCTGGTTTCGGTTTATTACTGCTTACCAATTGTTTCCAATGTACTTCGAAATCTTGTTTGAAAATATTGGCAATTCTCTGACTGTGTATAACCAGCGTATTTTCATCATTAAAATTCGATCCAGAAAATGTCCAATTCATAGAACCGCAAATTACTGTTGGATCACTTTCATGTACTCCCTCATCAATGATTGCATATTTGTAATGAAATATGTCATCAATATCATGAAGTCCGAAAGGAATATTTATTTGTTCGATCTCATCAATGATATCCATTGAGCTAATCTCATCTTCGATTAATATTCTAAAATCTTTGTTTGGATCAAACTTGTCTGCAATGGCATCAATGTAACTTTCTCTTGTAAAAAGAAGTAAGGCAAGCAACAGTCTTTCATCTGCATCTTCAATAACGTCAGCCACTACTCTTTCCGGTCGATCACTAGGTGAAAAATAGAGCTCAATAGGTGTTCCTGCAACATTGAAAAAATGTGGCGTATTATCTGTCTTGTTCGATCCAAACTTTAAATTTCCATAATTTGGTTCTTCTCCACTACCTCCCCACATTTCTTCAAATTCCATCGTGTATGCCATGGCAATTGATTTATCACGGATGGTAATGGTATGGTTAGGATCATACAGCATTTGACCTGAGGTCCAATTTGTTGACCCAGTACAAACTTTCGCTTCAGCATCATTCTCAATATCGGCAATGATCCACTTATTGTGCATGATCCCATCACCTGTAGAACCATACAAAACTGTAAATGGCAAACTGCCTTGGAGTGCATTGTTGTTTTGATCAACATCAGCAATGTACCTGACTCTAACCCCTCGGTTGTGTGCGTCAATCAATGCATTGACAAAATTAACGCGGTTTGTGTTGTAGCCACATACATCTAGTGTATTTTCCGCATTATCAATGATGTCAAGAACGTGAGCTTCTAACTCAGAGCCGGTCTGCCCATTTGCATATGAACCATCCGAATAACTGGTATCTGATTCGTTATTAAAATAAATCAATATTTCACCAGCCATTTTAGAAGCTGTGATTAAAAGGTATTTCTTCGGTTTTTTTCCAGTTCGAAGACTTAATTCATACAATGTTGAAGGTTCCAAATCATCAAAAGTCAAAACATGTGACTTTGCCTTTTTGGTCTTCCTTTCTGAAATCTTGTTCTTCTTTTCAACATCTCTCAACTCAGCGTACACATACTGGGATTTACGTGTATTGAACTCCAATTCCAGAGAGTTTGGTTTGATGTTAGCAACCTTAAAATCTTTGACTTGCCCGAATAGACATACGGGTAAGCAAAGCAACAGTATGAACCTCTTCATTACTTAATACTCAAATTATCTAATTGAATTTTCGTGGTATTTGTAGCAGGATCACCAACATATTTGAAAGCAACTCTAGCTTCTCCTGAATATCCACTCAAATCTATATCCCCTGAATCAACGAATTCGAAAAAATCATTATTTTCTGTAGGTAGGTTACATTCAATGGCATCCCATGTGGCAGTCGTAACATCGCCACTAAAATCTGTCGAAATCCAAACTGAAAATCCATCATGTTGCCAGAAGGCCATGGAAGATTCAAAATTAAGGGTGCTAAATTCTTGTGGATCAAAAGCCGGAGTAAGCAACCATGATTCCATTTCTGCACTACTGACTTGGTAACCTTCAATTTCCGCAAAACCATTGCCGCCAAATGCTCTTGATAGCCATTTGTCATTTCCTTTCACCGTTACATTTATCCAACCGTCTAATGCAAGATCAGCGTCCTCTGGGAGATTTTCGAAGTCCTCACTGATTCCCTCATCATCACCACCACCACCGCCGTCACCACCGGTTGTGCCATCACATCTAACATTAGGCATGATCAAATCATCTGTTGTTCGAATGGTCAATTGTTCATCTTCTCCGAATACCGAATAGACAGCGACGATTCGTCCATTACCGGTGGGAGTATTTATGTCAGCAAAATCTGAATAACCTGAAGATCTTACAATGATTCTGTTTTCATCACAATCCTGAAGTCCTAAATTTCTTGATTGTAAATTTTCAGCATCAGCCAATGGATTGCCTGCATCGCCATCAACGAACTCAACTTCATTGATCGTTATCAATGTATTTAAATTTGAGGTCCCCAAATCAGAAATGTTTACTTCCTTTGGAGAAATTGGTTCGGCATCTCCTGTCGCTCTCAAAACAACTTGTGGCACAAGATTTTCAGGAACTCTTTCAATTCCATTAGCCCCACCAATTCCAAGTTGTGGTGTTCCATTGAAGTCTCCTATTGATAATTGTCTTAGATCGACATAGACTTTACTTCCCACTGGAAAATTCACAAACAAATCAACATCATCTAGCTGTACATTGATACCATCATCTCCTTCTTGGATAATAAGTTGCTTGAAGAAGTTACCGGTACGGTCGTCTGCGATGACTGTTCCTTCTATATATTTTTCTTGACCAATATTCACAATGTCACCGGGCACCCATTGACTAAGCACATCAGCAATTGAAATAATATCTGCTGGATCAACATCAACAGGATCAACTTCACTGCAAAGCGAACCCGCCATATCTAAATCATCTGGATCACGAACCAAAAATTGTTTGTCATCCCCAAAAATTGAGTAGATACCTATTAAGGTTCCATTGCCTTCAGGTGTTGCCTCTCCAGCAAAACTTGCGAAGCCACTTGTTCTAACCAGCACGGTTCCACCTTGGCAATCTTCTAAGGTTCTATTAACTGATTGTTGAGCTTCTGCATCTGCGAAAGTAGCTCCTCTATCAGATCCTGCAAATTGGACATTCTCGAGTCTGACCAATGTATTAAGTGCAGCAGTTCCTAATTGATTGATGTTCAATGTTTGAATCTCTAAGGGATGCAAAAAGCTTCCTGGTAAAACGATTTTAGAAGCCAAAGATTGAGGTATTCTAGTGAGGTCACCTTCAGCATCAGGTGCTCCTCCCAATTGTGGAAGACCATTAAAGTCAGAAATCCATAAGTTGGAAAGATCGACGAATACCCTTCTTCCTTCAAAATATGTATTGTACATCTCCACATCGTCGATGATGATCGAAATCCCAGAAGTACCTTCTTGCAAAACGAGGGTTTTGTAGAAATTACCGCTTTGATCATCCGCAGCTACAACGGCTTTAAGATATTTATTCAAGCCAATTTCTACATTTTGACCAGGTGTCCATAGATCGAGAACATCTTCCATGCTCACCAAATCAGATTCTGTGATAAATTCAGGATCGGATCCACCGGTTGGTGGTTCATCGTAATTATCGTCAATACATTGAGCAAAAAGAACTGCACATACAAGCAGCAAAACCCAATATTTAAATCGCATGACTGTAATCATCTTTTATATTTTGTAAGATTATTCAAATTTATAACTGACACTGAGTGAATAGGTTGTGCCAAAATTGTAAAAATATCGGTTAGGAAATCTATCTACATCTTTTGTTTCATAATCAAAACGTCCTTGCTCAAAAGCTATCTTTTCAATGGTTCTGTTGTTAAGTATATTGTTGACCGAGACCATAATTTCAAGTCTTGAATCTGGCTGATCAAACTTAAAAGACTTTCTTCCAAAGAAGTCAACTGTGAAAGCATTGGTCAATTCTTCCTGATCAATAATCTGATGCCACAACTCTGGATTTTCCTCAGGAGTAACACCATCGACAGCATTGATTGTTCTCCTTTCTGGATTTATATCAGCAAATCGTCCGGTGAAATAATTCGCATTGACAGCAACTGACCAATAGTCTGGTGAACGATATTCAATGGTTGCTGAACTCGACATCCTCGGCATATTCGGGATGTTGTAGTTTTGAATATATATGGTCCTGTTTGTTACCAATTGGGTGGCATTATTGTCTTGCGTAATGGTTACAGTTGGTCTTGAATCATAGGTAAATCTTCCGAGGCCCAAGGCTCCTTTAAAAGATACTGTAGAAGTTACTTTGGCATCAAAACCCAATTCCATTCCCATATGCTTTGTGTCAATCCCATTCATGATATAATTCACAAAGCTCCTGACATCATCATTGTAAAACGATGCATTGTCAGTGCCATCTTGGGTCAATGTGTAATAGCCCGTTAGTCTTGCATTCAATCTTGGATATCTCGCCAAATATCCAAGCTCTACTCCCTTTTCTTTGGCAGACCTCAGATTGTCAATGGTTTCATGTCTTGTTCGTGGCGACGTATACGCCTCACGTGAATAAGGTGCTTTTGAATTAAAAACACCATTGGTGTAAAAGTAATTTCTACCATTAAATTTATAGGTGCCTCCTAGTTTTACTCCACCATTTAAGAATGATTGAATTTCTCCTTCTCCGAATGAGTTATCTGGAAACCTTCCTACTCTCATTTTACCTTCTCTCCAAAATCGGGTTAAATTTCCATTAACGGCCGCAAAGACATCCACCTTCGGGAAGCTATAGGTGTATGAGCCCCAAACTTCAGCCTTTTGATTATGTATCGTATAATCATAACCAATCACATCACCTTCCTGAACAATTCTATTTGGATTGTTCAAATCATTTTGGATGATATCAAGATCATCTGGGAAATCTCTGATCGCAAATCGGTCGATGTCTACAGAATAATCTCCTCCCAGAAGATCATCTAGAATTCTGAAGTTTTGATTTTGATCGTAAACCAATTGAACTCCACCTGAGATGGTGCTTCTTTCTCCTGGTTCAGCATTTATTCTTGTTTGAAATGCATATTTGTTCTGATCATAATGGCTTTCTTCTGAGGTATAAGCAGAAAGATTGCCTTCAGGAAGATCAATATCATTCGCACCGATACCCAAACCGATAATGCCTCTGTTTTGATTAATTCTAATCATATCATCCCATTGGACTTGTAAGTTGTTGGGATCACTGAGAAAAAAAGCATTTACAAGATTCTGAATGTCTTCACTTTCTTGAAAACTTGCAAGATTTCTATAATAATCCGGTCTTGGATCTGGAGCCAAAAACCAATTTAAACCAGAAGCTGCATTTTTACCTGTCATGTATGCAGCAGAAGTCGAAACACGCATCTTATCGCTAATCGTCCAATCATGTCGAAGCATGGTGATTGGTTGATGTGTTCTATATTCTCTTGTATTTCTGACTTTTCCGTTCTGGTATCCCCAATATGGATTGTAATAATTATCGCCAAGCAATTCATAAATTTCTTTGAAGCTTGGGCCGACTCTACCCCTTCTTGAAATCGCACCAAAAACATTCAACGAAAGTGAATGTCGATCATTGAACTGGCGTTCTGCTGCGCCAAAATAAGAATATGCATCATAGTATGTGCCTGCCACATAACCTTGGTTACCCCACCTTTTGGACCCGCTAAATGAAAATGCCCAACCATTGCTCATGAGACCCGTCGAATAGGTCGCCATCAATCTGTTTTGGTAGGAAAGGTTACCGAAATTGTAAGTGACTCGTTTTTGTTTCCATTGGGCTGAAGCACGTAAATCTATATTTACATCACCTGAAAGTCCACCAAATGAAAATTCTGCCGGTGTTAGACCTTCAACATCGTTCCTGGCTCTGAAGACATCATTGAGACCACCCCAAGTTCCCCAATAGACTTGTCCATCTTCTATATCATTGAATAATATTCCATTCAAATGAACACGAGATTGATCTCTTTCATATCCTCTCAAACTATAGCTAACAGAACCAAAATCGTAGGCTGCACGAGCATTGAATGGATCTCGACTGGCTGTCAAAACAGAAGAGATTTCAAACTCTTCATCATCAGAAGAAATATCTTCAAAAGAAAGAATGGCAAATCCATCCAACACATCTTCACCAGTCTGTTGTCGGCTAGATATTTCTAAAACAATAACACCAAGATTAAGGTCTTCTCCTGAGGCCTGAAAATCAATAAACGAATCTTCAAAACCTTCAGCTTTTATCTTGATAACCCCTGATTGTGCTCCGACTCCGAGCAATCTAAAATTTCCCTGACTGTTAGAATATTCTGCTAAATCTAATTCTTCGATGATAATCTCGGCTCCTATGATTGGATTTGCTGATTCTGAATTAACTACTTTACCCGTAATTGATTGGGAAAACAGAAAGTTTATCGAAAATAGCGCAGCTAAGGTTAAAATTAATCTGTGCATATGACCATATTGGTTAACTTTGAAAGGCTAAGTTAAATGAATATTTTAACTATATGTTCAAGTAAATAACAATCTTATTTAAAGCCTATTGAAATGATCCGCATTTTGAAAATATTAGTATTGGCAATAGCAGCAACTCTTGCCCTCAATTCTTGTGAAATTACAGAAAAATCAAAGGTAAAAACAGATTCTATGTACCAAAATATGTCCAAGGTCACACCGCCGACAGCGAAGAAGATTGACCACGAAATGACCATTCATGGAGATACTCGAAATGATCCATATTTCTGGATGAGACTCTCGGATGAGCAAAAAAATAATGAAACTCCAGATGCCCAAACGCAAGATGTGGTTGATTATCTGAATGCAGAAAACAGCTACACAGATTCTATCACTGATCATTTGACTGGATTTAAAGACAAGCTGTTTGAAGAGATCAAAGGTAGAATCAAACAAACCGACATGTCCGTACCATATAAGGACAATGGGTACTATTACTCAACTAGGTATGAAGAAGGTGGAGAATATCCTATCTATAGCAGAAAAAAAGGAAGCCTTGATGCGCAAGAAGAAATAATGCTCGATGTCAATGTAATGGCGAAGGGTTTTGATTTTTTCAATGTGGGTGGAAGAACCATTAGCCCAGATAATGTTTTACTTGCCTATGGGGAGGACACATTGAGCCGAAGAATTTATTCATTGAAATTCAAAAATCTGGAAACAGGTGAAATGCTCGATGATGTGATCGAAAATACAACCGGATATTGTGTTTGGGGCAATGATAATAAAACCATCTTTTATGTACGTAAAGATGCGGCTCTTAGACCGTACAAAATATTCAGGCACATCTTGGGCACAGATCCATCGACCGATGTAGAGATCTACCATGAAACCGATGAAACATACAGAACATTCGTCTATAAAGAAAAGTCTAAAAAATATTTAATCATCGGTTCCTCTACTACGCTTGCAAACGAATATCAAATTCTTGAAGCAGATAATCCGCAAGGAAAATTCAGAATGTTTTCTCCACGAGTAAGAGAACTGGAATATGGCATCGACTTTTATAACGGTGAATGGTATGTGTTGACTAATAAGGATGGGGCTACCAATTTCAAAATCATGAAAACCGCTGAGGACCAAACCAATCATTCACAATGGAAAGAATTCATTCCACACAATGAAAAGGTCCTTCTAAATTCAATAGAAATTTTCAAGGATCATTATGTCCTTTCCAGAAGAGTCAATGGAACAACAAACCTAAAAGTTGTAAAATGGGATGGAAGTGGAGAACACGAAATTGACTTTGGTGAAGATGCATATACGGCCAGACCAAGTATTAATCCTGAATTTGACACTGACATCTTCAGATTGTCATACACATCAATGACCACTCCTCGGAGTACATACGACTACAATCTGAATTCAAAAAAACTAGAACTTCTAAAACAACAAGAAGTGATTGGAGATTTTGATGCTTCCAATTATGAGTCAAAACGATTGATGGTTAAGGCTAGAGATGGTGTCGAAGTGCCCGTAAGTTTGGTTTATCGTAAAGGTCTCGAATTCGGACCGGAGACTCCTTTGTTACTTTACGCATATGGAAGTTACGGTGCAAGCATGGATCCATATTTTAGTTCGGTCCGATTAAGTTTGCTAGATCGAGGTTTTGCATATGCTATTGCACATATCAGAGGTGGACAGGAAATGGGAAGACAGTGGTATGAAGATGGCAAATTGCTCAAGAAGAAAAATACATTCACAGATTTTGTTGATTGTGGTCAACACCTTGTGGATAACAACTACACCAGCTCTGATAAGTTGTTTGCCATGGGCGGATCTGCTGGTGGATTATTGATGGGAGCCATCATGAACATGCGCCCTCAACTTTGGAAAGGCGTTGTCGCGGCAGTTCCATTTGTTGATGTGGTCAGCACAATGCTTGATGAGAGTATTCCATTAACAACAGGTGAATTTGATGAATGGGGAAATCCTAAAAATGAGGAGTATTATCATTATATCAAATCGTATTCTCCATACGACAACATAGAAGCCAAAGAATACCCAGCCACTTTGGTCACGACTGGATATCATGATTCTCAAGTGCAATATTGGGAACCTGCTAAATGGGTCGCAAAACTGCGAGACAAGAAAACAGATAAGAATCCATTGTTGCTTCTCACAAATATGAAAGCTGGCCATGGTGGGAAATCTGGTAGATTCGAAAGCTTGAAAGAAACCGCATTTGAATATGCATTTTTACTTGATCTAGCTGGTTGGGATGAAAATGAACTGAAGAATTAAGACTGTTGTGTCTGAGAAGGTCAATGCATTTATAGAAGAACGTGATGGTAATCAGCGCACAGTTATGGAATTCTTACATGAGCATTTCATAGAACTTGGTCTACAACCAAAGTACAGATTTAAAATACCATTCTATTATCAAAAGACATGGGTGTGTTATATGAATCCCATTAAAAATGATGGTATTGAGTTGGTATATGTTCGTGCAAGAGAACTTGCAAATACCTCTGGCATTCTTGATTTCAAAAATCGTAAAATGGCGGCTGGTATATCGATTTATTCCGTTGCGGAAATACCTCTTGAGCTTATCACGGATGTCACCTATGAAGCTATGGTGTTAGATGCCGAAGTGCCATATACTTTCAAGAAGAAAAAAGGGAAATGATTTTGAAGACAGCCATAATAAAAAGGCTGGACATCTTGGCCATGTTTTTCATCATGGTCTTTTGCATTTTGGCGTCTTCAAATATTTTATGGGATCAAAACCAAAGCAAAGGCATCCTTAAATCTGACGCTAAAGGTTATTATGCTTATCTGCCTGCCACCTTTATTTACAATGATCCCAATTTTGGATTTTATGAAACCGTCGAAAGAATAGTAATTCCGGAATTTGAATATGATTACAGAAATGAAAGAAATGGCCGATTGCTCAATCAATATTTTCTTGGCACTTCAATTTGTCAATTTCCTTTTTTCATAATTGCACATACAATATCTCCAACATTTGGATTTGCGAAAAATGGTTACTCGCATCCATATAGATTGAGTGTTTCTTTAGCCAATTTATGTTTCCTTTTTATTGGAATGTTTTTCTTGAACAAGATACTGGCAATGTATGAAATCCAAGCTTATGGGAGAGCATTGACCTTGGCTTGCACCATTTTGGGCACAAACATTTTTCATTATGTAACAGCAGAACCGGGCATGTCACATGTGTTCTCTTTTGGCACAATAACTCTTTGGGTGTATTTGTTCTTGAAATGGCAAGACAATCAAAAAGCTTCTCTGTTTTGGACCTTGTCTCTTTTAATGGGATTGCTGTTTCTCATAAGACCAACCAATGTTTTAATTCTAACTTTCACTCCCTTCCTTTCTGGTTCTTGGGAAAAATTAAAAACAAATATCTCAAAACTATTTGCGAATAAGGTTCAATTTATTGTTGGTCTGCTTCTTTTCTTTATTATCATCTCAGTCCAATTCTTCTTTTACAAATGGGCTGTTGGAGCTTATTTTGTAAATAGTTATGAAGGAGCTCATTTTGATTTCAGTAATCCGCATTTTATAAAAATTCTATTCAGTTATAAGAAAGGCTTGTTTTTGTATACTCCTATGTATCTGGTTGGTCTGCTATCCTTGATTTATGTTGGAAGAAAGTCAAAATTTGAGTTGATCTCATGGTGTGCAGCTTTCATTGTCATCACCTACATTTTTTCAAGCTGGACGAGTTGGTATTATGGCGGCAGTTTTTCTTCCAGGGTGTATGTTGAATTCTTGGTGGTGTTTATGATTCCTATCGGCCTGCTTATTCAATCAACATCTGAGAAAAAAAGAATTGCCATTTCATTCATCCTTTGTGTCTTGATCGCCGTTTGTCAAATCCAAACCTACCAATATAGATATGAAGATATTCATTGGGGAAATATGACTAAGGAAAAGTATTGGGATGTATTTCTCATGAAGAATTGGCTCAAATAAAAAAGGCCGGTATTACCCGGCCCCCAATATTCCTTTTATTCCGTTTTGTTTGCCGTAGTTTAAGTGGCTTTCTTAACTAACCCAACTACGAAAAGCAAGACAACAGCTCCAACGACAGCGGTCAAAACGCTTGCAATGCTAAATCCACCAGTGGCTGCACCACCAATGCCAATAACACCTGCTAGCCAACCGCCAACGAAACTACCGAGAATCCCCACAATAATGTTTCCTACTGTGCCGAATCCTCTTCCTTTCATGATCTGTCCTGCAATCCAACCCGCTACAGCACCTAATAAAATCCAAATTAAAATACTCTCAATTGCCATAATTAGTGATTTGATGTGAATAATGAGTTAAAAAAACTGATCACAGACATTACATCCTTTCAACAATTTGAAAGTTCAATAAAGTTTCATCAAGACTAGATAATTTGTCAACATTATAAAAACTTCAAAATCAACCATATTTTTTTGTAACTTTTCGCGTTAAACACAATAAAATGAGAATCTTATTAAGCTTTTTACTCACGGCTGTATCATATACTTTATTGGGACAAATTACACTTAACGAAAGTAGCGTTCCTGAATTGCAGCAGTCACTTACCTATACATTATTCGAAAACTTTTCAGACACCATAAGTTTTAAAGATGATGGCGAAAACCTTAGCTGGGTCTACGATGATGTCGAAACCATTGGCCCGGAAGAAGAGTTGTATTATGACATTAGCAATTTTGCGCTTCAAGATAGTTTTCCTTCTGCCAATATGATGGTAGATTTAGAAGGATTTCGCGCAGCTGCCATCAGGGACACTAGCGGCATCAGATTGATTGGCCTTGACGAATTAGAATTTGGAGGAGGCTTCCTACCAGCACAAGTTACCAGATTAGAGAACCCATACTTTATCAGAAAAGTACCATTGAATTATGGTGACAGATTCGAAGATGAAATGTCCATTTCCTTTGAATTTGGTTCCGAATTTATCCCCGGGTTGGATTCTTTAGAATTACCCATTGAAGGAGCATCACTTGACTCGGTAAGAGTAGTGACATCCTTTTTTAAATCGGAAGAAGTGACCGCCTATGGATCACTGGAGTTGCTTGGAAATGAATTTGATGTATTAAAAATTACACAAATAGACAGCACCAATACAAGTTTTGAAATTGGCTTGAATCTATTTGGTACCATTGTGTGGATAGATACTGCAGATTTATTTGGTGACATGGGAGGTGGTGACTCTGGAGATGGAGAAATGGGCGGTTTTGGAGATTTTGGAGGTCCTTCTGAACCGACCACAACTTATAAATTTGTTACCAATGATAGAAAAGTCTCAGTAATTGAGTTTGTCGAAATAACTGAGGTCGATACATTAGGTGTTGCCACGACTACGGTCAATGGCCGGATTGGGAGAGGCTTTGAGATGATAAGTAGCACGGCTGATCTTATTGATAAAAGTGAAGAGGTAGTCCTAGCACCAAACCCTGCTTATGATTTTATTGAGATACAATCAGCATTGCCACTCAATGATTTTTCAGGATCAATATTTGGACTGGATGGGAAAAAAATGATTGCCATTAACAATCTTTCGCATAAAAGAAGAATTGATGTTTCGGATTTGAGGGTGGGTATTTATTTTTTACGAATTTCTGATGAAGAACAAATTGTTCTTAAGAAATTCGTGAAGCAGTAACTTTCAATAAAAATTAAGAAGATAAAACAAAAAAAGCCCCGCAAAATTGCGGGCCTTTTTTTGTTTGTTGTTTTTCTTTCTGTTAATCCAGAAAATCAACTTTTCCTGAATCAAGATTGTAATAAGCAGAAACTATCTTAACGGTGCCAGAATCAACCGCATTCTTTATGATTGATGACCTGCTTGTTAAGTCAGCAGCAGTAATTTTTGCATTTACCTTCACAACATCATTTACTCCCGCTCCATCGCCTGCTTCAGCTATCGCCGGGGTAATATGAGCCAACAAATGATTGATACTGTAGCCATTATTTCCTCCTGCCATAGCTGCTGTAACAGCACCACAACTTTGGTGTCCCATAACTACGATTACACTTGAACCACAATGCGCTACCGCATATTCGATACTTGCCAATGAAGAACTGTTGGCAACATTACCAGCAACTCGTACGGTGAAAATTTCACCCAAGCCTGTATCAAATGCTAATTCTGGTACAACTCGGCTGTCTGCACAGCTTAATATGATCGCATAAGGTTCTTGACCTGAAGTCAATGTTTCACGTCTAGCGCTATCTTGCAATTGTCCGTCTAATTTATCAGCCACAAAACGGGCATTACCTTCTTTTAATCGGTTTAAAATATCATCAATGGTCATATTCAAATAATTTTTACGTTCTTCAATTTAGCACGAAAATATATAACATTGTCGAAAAACTAAAATGTCTTCTACAACAAGAAATAAACTCCTGAAATTTGATTATGTTCAAGTGGACAAAAAAATGCAGATCTTGAGACTCATCCAGAAAACTTTAGCCCAAATTAATCCGTTAATGGTTTTGTGAGCGTCGACCCATATATACTGTCTAAGATTCAAAAATATTGCGTTTATCAGGAACGTTGCCATAAAGAAGTAAGAAGTAAATTGCTAGGCATGAAGGTCTATGGTGATAAGCTTGAGGAAGTTATGGCAGCATTGATTAGTGATGATTTTTTAAACGAAGAGCGATTTGCTATTGCCTTCACACGAGAAAAATATAGATTAACCAAGTGGGGTCGAAACAAAATTCTCAATGCTTTGAAAGCAAAAAGTATATCCGAATATTGTATCAAAAAAGCATTTGGGGAAATCGATGAAACTGAATACTTACAAATTCTTGAAGCCGCTGTAAAGAAAAAATACGAGCTTCTTAAAGATAAAGAACCATCCCCATTCAAATTGAAATCTAAAATTTACACCTACATTGCCGGAAGAGGATATGAATCTTATTTAATAAAAGATCAACTAGAAAAATTAATGGATTGATTATTCTTCCTCAGAAGAAGCGTCTTCTTCATCCAAAACTTTCAATAAATCTCTTTCCTTTAAAAAGCCATACCACTTTACTACCTTCTTAATATCACTGACGTATACACGGTCCTCATCATAGTCTGGCAGAATATTCTCGAAATACTCTAACAATACCATTTTATCAGAATTTGCTGCCGGAACCGGCAGTGAGGCTTCCTTATCTCTCATTATTTTGAAAACATCAATCAATGGCGTTGTGTCTTCAAGTGTATAAATGGCCACCGTTGCGATAGGCGTAAATTGATGCTTTCTTAATGAATAAAATTTGGTCTTGCCACTATCAATATCTTCAAGAATCAATCCGTTTGGCTTATTCGCTACGATCTTTTGCAACATCCCTACTCCACTTACAGCAACCAATTCATCTACTTTCATAATTTATTCTTCTTCATTTGATTGAAATACTTCTTCGAGCCAGAAGTTATTAATTCCTTCACCATTGACAATCTTAACGAGCTGTTGATTAAGCATTTCCAGCAAAGCCAGAAATGTAACAATCGCTTCCATCCTATTTTCAGAATCCTCAAATAATTTCACAAAAGAGGTTCTGCCATATGCCACCAATTTATTTCTAATAATCTTCCTCTGAGATTCAATGGTGAAAGGATATTTTACGATTTGGTGCACAACCCTGTCTTGCTTATTTTCATATCTTTTCATTGCATTATTAAATGCATTGAAAAGCTTTGAAAGTGTCACTGATTCCAATTCAATATCAACCAATGCCTTGGTCGCAAGTTGTCTCAATTCAACACGTGCATAACCTCGTTGGTGAAGTTGTGTTCGATGTTCTTCGAGGGTTTTGAGTTCTCCGATGATTTCTTTGTAACGCTGATACTCCAGCAGCTTTTGAACAAGCTCCTCTCTTGGATCAATCTCATTTCCTTCCTCATCCAACTCCTTCCTTGGAAGGAGCATTTTGGCTTTGATTTTCATCAATGATGCAGCCACCAGTATAAACTCACTAGCGACATCAATATCTAGTTCTTCAAGTTGACGTATATAATCAAGGAAATCTTCTGTTATTTTAGATATGGGAATATCATGAATATCCAGCTCATCTCTCTCAATAAAGAAGAGCAACAGGTCGAAAGGACCTTCAAATTGCCGAATT
>JAHDDD010000022.1 GCA_020629535.1 Saprospiraceae bacterium | reverse complement strand
CCTATCTGTCTATCAATTTTTCCTTCATCATTGATTGGTAACAACTTGTAGCCTGCTTTCTTGTAGTCATCAAAACTCAACCAGCCAATTGACCAGAAATGAGGAAACTGCCAAAGAAACTGAAGACCAAATAAAGTAAGTCCCAATACTGAAATCGTTCCTTCAAAGGCCGTTGTACCAATCAGAACAGGCAATGCACCAGGTATTGCTCCAATAGCTACTGAAATTGTAGAATACCTTTTTAACGGTGTGTATACGAAAGCATAGGTTAAAAGTGATAGCACTCCCAACATAGCTGTCAATGGATTGATGAAAGCCAACATACCCACTCCAATGACCATCGAAATACCTGCAAACAACACAGCGTCTGAAACCTTCATTCGGTTCGCTGCCAATGGTCTGTTTTGAGTACGAGTCATTTGACAATCGTATTCTCTTTCAAGTACTTGATTGAGTGTATTTGCTGCACCTGTTACCAGAAATCCTCCGATACATAGTATCGCGAATGTGAGCCATGAAAAGTTCGTCCCCGCAACTATCAAGTATCCGAATGCAGAACTCATGAGTACCATTAGCGAAAGTTTGAACTTCACCAATTGTTTGTACTCACTCCACAAGCTGATATTTTCAAGTGAAGCTGTAGTTGCTACATTATATGTGTTCGTCTTTTTCTTCATTATCAATGATAATCTTCCCCAGCAATTTCACCCTCATCCATCGGGACATATTGCGGTACGAATTCTCTTTCGTCTTTATTATAATCGTAAGCCCATCTGTGTACTACAGGGATTTTTCCAACCCAGTTGCCATGGACACCTCCAATTGGAGAAGTCCATTCCAAGGTTGTAGCTCCCCATGGGTTTCTTGTTGTTTGTTTCTTTCCTCCCCAGATGCTGTAGAAGAAATTGATCACAAAAAGTACTTGCAAAGCAAATACAACTGCAGCTGCAATCGTGATAAACTCATTCATCTCACCAAAGTGCTTGAAGGCATCGAATGAATCAAACTTGTAGTATCTTCTTGGTACTCCTGCCATACCGATATAGTGCATTGGCCAGAAGATAGCATATGCTCCAATGAGTGTTCCCCAGAAATGGATTTTACCCAGTGTCTCATTCATAAATCGTCCAAACATCCGCGGATACCAATGATATACTCCAGCAAACATTCCAAAGAATGCCGCAATACCCATCACAATGTGGAAGTGAGCAACAACAAAGTAGGTATCGTGCAATTGAATATCAATCGCTGAGTTTCCTAGAAATATACCTGTTAAACCTCCGGAGATAAACATTGACACAAACCCTATCGCAAATAGCATGGGTGTGTTGAGTCTCAGATTACCTCCGTATATGGTGGTAATCCAGTTAAACACTTTCACGGCGGACGGTACCGCAATGATAAGTGTGAATACTACGAAGAAATTCGAAATGAATGGGTTTACACCTGACATAAACATGTGGTGTGCCCAAACGATAAATGATAAAAATCCAATCGCAAGGATTGAAAGTACCATTGCTTTATATCCAAAGATCGGCTTTCTTGCATGCACAGATAATACTTCTGATACAAGACCCATTGCAGGTAATATGATAATATATACCTCAGGGTGACCAAGGAACCAGAACAAGTGTTGATATAAAACAGGGCTACCCCCAATTCTATCCAATGCTTGTCCTTGAATAAATATTTCGCTCAAAAAGAATGACGTACCCATTGACCGGTCCATGATCAACATGAAAAAGCCAGAAGCCAATACAGGGAATGAAAGAAGTCCCAAAATGGCCGTTACGAAAAATGCCCATATTGTCAATGGCATTCTCCAAAGAGTCATTCCTTTCGTTCTTAAATTTAAAACGGTGGTTATATAGTTAATACCTCCAAGCAATACAGAGACAACAAAAAGAACAAGACTGACTGTCCATAAAGTCATACCGGTTCCTGATCCGGTCGATGCTTGTGGCAGGGCACTCAGCGGAGGATAGGCTGTCCAACCTCCCGAGAACGGACCCGTACTAATAAACAATGAATAGAACATGATAATACCTGCCAAAAAGAAAAACCAGTATGAAAGCATATTCATGAATGGGGATGCCATATCGCGTGCTCCCAACTGCAATGGTATCAGAAGATTACTAAATGTTCCACTCAGTCCGGCTGTCAATACAAAGAATACCAAGATGGTTCCATGCATTGTGACCAGCGCATAATAGAATTCTGGTGCGAGGCTACCAATTCCATTTTCAACCACAATCCATTTTCCAAGGAATGGTTTCAACCAAGTGAAATCTGATTCTGGGAAACCAAGTTGTAATCTGAAAATGATAGACATTCCAGCACCAATCAATGCCCAAATAATTCCAGTGATCAGAAATTGTCTGGCAATGATCTTATGATCCATGCTGAAAATGTAATGGTTGATAAAGTTCGATTGGTATTTATCACCATGGTGATGCTCATGAAAATGATCATCGAAGCCTGTCTCTTCAATAAACTGGTCTTCTTTCCTATCCAGTTCTTCGATCTTTGTGAGTACTTCAGCCATTTAATTTTGTTTTTGTCCCCTACTTAGAAACTATTTTCAATTCTGTTCTTCTGTTTTGTTGTCTTCCTTCCGGAGTATTGTTGTCAGCTACTGGAGTTGCTTCTCCGTAACCATTTGATGTCAATCTACTTGCGTTCACTCCTTTGCTTGTCAAGTAATTCTTCACAGCTTGTGCTCTGTTTTCTGATAGCACTTGATTGCTTGCATCATCTCCTTGACTGTCGGTGTGTCCACCAACTTCAATTTTCATTGAAGCGTATTTGTTTAATAGTTCAGCCACTTTATTTAGCTCGAATGTATAATCACCTTGTAATTCTGCTGATCCTGACTTGAAAAAGACATTTTCAAGACCGATGATTGTACCTGTTTCTTCTTGAGCATTTGCATCGTCGAAAGCTGCGTTCAATGCAGCATTTCTAGCTTTTATTTCTGCTCCATACAGCTCATATGGTTTTTTAGGATCGATGTCTGTATTCCTGATATTTGAATAATAATACGAAGGCTGGCTTGCTGCCCATTCTTCATATTCATCGCGTTCAACAATTCTAACCACTCTTCTCATACTGTAGTGACCTTGACCGCAGAGTTCTGCACAAGCCAATTCGTAATCAAAGGTTTCCCATCTTTGAGGACCATCAGGTTCAGTTGGATCTGCAGGTACCTGCCAATCAGGATACTGTCTGAGTTCTTGTCTGAATTCTTCTGTGGTTTTGATAGGAGTGAATATGAAATATGTTGGAAGGCCTGGAATAGCATCCATTTTTACTCTAAAGTGTGGAAGGTAGAAATTGTGCAAAACATCTTTTGCGGTAATTCTTACTCTCACTTTTTGGCCTTTCGGCAATACGATTTCTGACGGCAAGAAATCATCTGCATTTTTCTCATCTGACCAATCCTGTCCAAGTGGATTATTTGACAGATCAATGAGTCTGAAATCAGTTGTTCCTAATTTGCCATCTGGTCCTGGGTATCTTAGATCCCACGCAAACTGATATCCAGCTGCCTGGATTTCAAGATAGTCGTCATCAGGATTAACATCTGGCATTACATCATTCCATACCACCAATCCTTTTACAACCAGATAGGTCATTACAACTGCCGGCACCAAGGTCCAGACAATTTCAAGGTTGGTATTGTGTGGGAAGAAATATGCTTTGCCTCCTTTCTTGGCTCTGTACTTATAGCTGAACCAGAAAAGCAGATATTGTGTAACGATAAAGACGATCCCTGTGAATACGAGGGTAACATTAAATAGTGAGTCAAGGCTGTCACCATGAGCCGAAGCTGCTTTGAGTGGACCATAACCCAACATCATATCTTTATAATAATAGGCTGAAACAACACAAGCGACCAAGAAAATGATCATAAAAATAAACAGCCACAGACCTGTTCTGTCGTTGCCTTGATAGTAGGCCTCTTCTTCTCCTCTGATTCGACCTGCAAGTTCATTGACCTTACCGATCTGAACGATGATGACCGCTAGAAGAATGAGTACCAATAATATTACTAAACCTGTCATGTTTAAATTTATCTTCTGTTATACGTGATGATGTAAACTTTCCTGTAAATACGGATCATGTGTTGGTTCCATTCTGGCTCTTGCCATGGTAGCATATGCTACATAAAGGAAGAAACATAAGAATCCGATCATGGTCCCTATTTCCAAAAATCCTGGTAGTGTAAATCCACTCATAAATTCGTGTGCATGTCCTCCGTGATCTCCTGCATGGAATGCATGTGCAACTCCCGGCTTAATCATGAGGAAAAAATCTAACCAGTGACCGAAGAAAACGAGTGCTGCTACAAATCCAACAGAACCCCACTTTCTTTTGGTGTCATTTCTCATCAAAATCAAAAATGGTGCAACGAAGTTTATGGCAATATTTCCATAGAATAAAACAGCATAATTATCGAATCGTTCACGGAAATAGATGGTCTCTTCACCTACGTTCGCATACCAAATAAGCATGTATTGTGAAAACCATAGATAAGTCCAGAAAATGCTAAATGCAAAAAGCAACTTACCGAGGTCGTGTATGTGTTCATCATTGACTGTCGTCAAATATCCTCTTGACTTGAGGTACATAACTGTAAGGATCGTCAATGCCAACATTGATACGAACCAGCTTGCACCAGTATACCAAGCAAACATGGTAGAGTACCAGTGAGAATCAATTGACATGATCCATTGCCAGATCATGGCTGCACTTCCGAAACCAGCGATAGGAAGATAGGCTGCTGCCCAAACTCTCATCTTTCTGTGGCTTGAGAAGTTTTCATCATTCCCTTCATCTTCTCTCAATGAAAGACTTCTAATTCTAGACATTACAAAATAAGTGAGACCGAGAAAAACAATGGTTCCACCTAAGTACCAAGTCTTGTTTAAGAATGGGGCCTTACCGGCCAATATTGGATCAAACTTTTCTGGATTGCTAGGATCCAACAAAGTTTCGTCTGCCCAGTGATAGAGATGGTGAAGATGTAAATAATTGCCTAGAGCAAGAACCAACATCAATAGAAGCCCAAAGATGATAAACATCCCAAAAGCTTCCCATACTCTTTTAAAAAGCACATACCAGCCAGCCCATGCGGTAATACTCGCAGACAGGAAAAAAGCTGCCATGACAGCTATGCCTGTAAAGAAGACTGAATTATGCAAATAGTTGGACCAAAAGCGGGCATGATGGGCTTCAGGAGCCGTTACATACGTTGCCGCCAAACAAATAAGGCCGATAACTATTCCTACCATAAGTAGGATTCGCTGTCGTCCAGATATTTCAAAATTGGTCATGTATAATTTCTTTTAAGTTCTTTCAATTAATTAATGGTCGTCTGAATCGTGATGTCCTTCATGATCGTGATCGTGATGGTCTCCATCGGTACCATCGTGGTCATGATTGTGATCTCCATCGTGGCTTCCATGCTCTTCATCGTGGTGATCATCGGCCATACCAATCATTGATTTTGATAGATCACCGGCAGGTTTGTCCACTGCGTTCAATGTATTCTCCATCTGATTGTATACCAAACCTTTGTCTTTGGCTTGCAATGATCTGATATAATGTATCACTTGCCATCTTTCAGAATAAGCTAACTTATCGGCGTATGCGCCCATAAGATTTCTTCCTCTCATGATAGAATGATAATATCTTCCATTACTGGCTGTCACAAATTCATCTAAAAGGAAATTTGCCGGTTGGACCGGATATACACCACCATCATCTCTTACAAGATAACCACCTCCATCGCCCTTGTCTCCGTGACAAATTGCACAGTATAGTTTATATAATTCCTTTCCTTCGGCAAGTCCTGCTTCAGTAATTGGAAATGGATTGTTAACAATCTGAGCCATGGCTTGTGCACGTCCTTCTTCAGAGTCATCATAATAATAAGGTACACTTCCACTTCCTGGAATTCTCATGTTGCTTGCAGTACCAGTTCTTGGTACGGTGCCATTGACTGGTGTCTTTGGCAAAGCATATTGGTAGTAATCATCTTCACCATCCCAGGTATTGTTATAATAGTAATTATAGTAGTTGGCTTCATAGGCAATGGAGTGCGCCATATCTGGCATGTACTCACTACCTGTTGAATTTGATCCAGGTTGTTTACAGGAGCTCAACATTGCTACCAAAACGATGACGGTCAATATGTGTTTTACTCTCATCTTTTATATGGTTTTTGAATGCACCTCAGAGGCACCTGTTGATCTTAAAAATGCTTCTGCATCGCCTTTGCTTGTCTCATGTGTATCAAATGCTATACAGAATTTATCATCTGTCAGTCTCAAGTCAATGGTTGGGTTTACTACTCCAGGACCAAGACCGTTGATTACATAAAAAGTTACCACCATTCCGATGGAAGCAAAGAGTACAGTCAATTCAAACATGATTGGAACGAAAGCTGGAAATGACCAATGTGGTTTTCCACCAAAAATGATAGGCCAATCTTTGGTAAATATCCAAGTCATTCCTAAAAATGCTGTGAGTGTTCCGATCATTCCATACACAAAACCTGCGATGTGAAGTCTAGACTCCGAAAGACCCAAAAGTGGATCAAGTCCGTGTACCGGAAATGGCGTGTATACGTCCATGATATCGATATGCTTGTCGTGGGCTACTTTTACCGCACGAAGCAAATCTGTTTCATCATCGTAAATACCGTATACTATATCTTTATGGTTTGCCATACGATTTAATTTCTACTATTAATATTTACCTCCGTCGAGTTTTTCCTGCAAATCATTCAAATCATCCCATCTTCCTTCGGCGGCCAATTTTGCTTGTCGTGCCCAAGATTCAGGACTGTTTCCTCCGAAGTTTCCTTCTGCATTGTCAAGGATTTCTTGGAGTCTCTCTGTCGACGTGTTTGCGAGTTCTTCAAATGTATTGATGCCTGCCAAATTTAATGTCTCGGCAATCTTTGGTCCGATGCCTTCAATCTTTTTGAGGTCATCAGATTTTACTTCTGCTCTTGTAATGGTTTCTTCCTTCGTTGTTTCAGGCTCATCCATTACAATCGCTTCTGCTGTAGGATTCTGATCCAATTGTAATGATTCTTCGTGGCCTTGATCATCAGCAAGCATGGTTGTAGCGCCAAGTGCAGCTGTATCATCACCATGTGCATGAACATCGTGATCATGATGTGAATGATCGTGGTCATCATGGTGGTGAATGGCATTTGGTCCACAGTATTGATCACCTGAAGATTTCAAAATACTTTTCACCTCCGCAATGGCAACAACAGGTGCCACCCTTGTGAAGATCAAGTATAGTGTAAAGAAAAGTCCAAGGGTACCGAGGAAAATTCCGATCTCAACCCAAGTTGGTGAATAATAACTCCAACTTGAAGGAATATAATCTCTTGCCAATGTGGTAGCAATGATCACAAATCTTTCAAACCACATACCTATGTTGATCAAGATTGACAAGAAGAATGTCAATGCAATATTTCTTCTAAATTTCTTCCACCAGAACAATTGTGGAGACAACACATTACAGAACATCATTCCAAAATATGACCACCAATATGGTCCCATTGCTCTGTTGAAGAATGCGAATTGTTCATATACATAACCTGAGTACCATGCAATGAATAGCTCAGTCAGATATGCAACACCTACAATCGTACCGGTAACAAGGATTACCTTGTTCATCGATTCGATGTGTTCTATGGTGATATAATCTTCAAGATTCAGGATCTTTCTGGTCACCAACATCAATGTGAGTACCATGGCAAATCCTGAAAAGATCGCTCCTGCCACGAAGTATGGCGGGAAAATCGTGGTGTGCCATCCTGGTATTACTGAAGTGGCGAAGTCAAATGATACGATGGTGTGTACTGAAAGTACCAATGGTGTAGCAATACCTGCCAATACCAAAGACAATGATTCCCATCGTTGCCAGTGCTTCGCTGAACCTGTCCATCCAAATGAAAGGAAGTTGTATATTTTTCTTCTAAATCCTTTCGCTCTATCTCTTACCGTTGCAAAATCAGGTACCAAACCAGTATACCAGAATAATAGGGAAACCGTAAAATAGGTACTGATCGCAAAAAGGTCCCAAAGCAATGGCGAGTTGAAGTTTGGCCAAAGTGGTCCTCTTGTATTTGGATATGGGAAGAAGTAGAATACAACCCAAGCTCTACCTACGTGAATACCTGGGAACAATGCCGCACAGATTACCGCGAAAATGGTCATCGCTTCTGCTGCTCTGTTTACACCTGTTCTCCATTTTTGTCTGAACAGTAATAAGATCGCCGAAATCAATGTACCCGCATGTCCAATACCGATCCACCAAACGAAGTTGGTAATATCCCAACCCCACCCAATGGTTCTGTTTAGATTCCAAGTACCGATACCATGCCAGATGGTCCAGGCGATACAAAATAGTCCGAAGGCCAATAAACTTACTGAGATCAGGAAACCTATGATCCACGCAGCATTTGGTGCTTTCTCTGTTGGAGAAGCCAAATCCTCTGTGATCTGATGATAGGTCTTATGTCCTGTTATAAGAGGCTCTCGAATTGCACTATCGTAAGAACTCATTTAATTTTTCTTTTGCAGTTTGTTTATTAAGCTTCTATACTTTCGTCTCTGTTATTCACTTTCATGGTATACATCACAGATGATCGGACGTTGGTCTCTTCCAATGCGATGAAGTTCATTGGGCTCTTGAATTTTTCATACAATTCTCCACCCTTGTTATTTCTGTCACCAAATGTGATGGCTCCTGTCGGACAAGCTGTTTGACAAGCAGTTCTCACGTCCATGTCATCAAGTTTTCTTCCTTCCTTCTTGGCAAGCAATTTACCTTCCTGTAGTCTCTGAACACAGAAGCTACATTTTTCAATGACACCTCTTGATCTGACTGTTACATCAGGATTTAGGACCATTCTTGTAAGATTGTCTGCTCCGTGAGGCTTTTCTTCACCATTGATTGGCACTTGATTGGCTGGGAAGATATCAGCAGTGTTGTAATCCAACCAGTTGAATCTTCTCACTTTGAAAGGACAGTTATTTGCACAATATCTCGTACCAACGCATCGGTTGTATGCCATTTGATTCAAACCTTCTGAACTGTGGTTTGTAGCATTTACTGGACATACATTTTCGCATGGCGCGTTGTCACAGTGTTGGCACATCATTGGTTGATAAATGGTGTTTGGATTTGTCAAATCACCATAGAAATATCTGTCAATTCTCAACCAAGTCATCTCATGATGTCTTGATACTTCTCTCTTTCCAACTACAGGAATATTATTCTCTGCCATACAGGCGACCGTACAAGCACCGCATCCGGTACATGCGTTGAGGTCAACGTGCATTCCCCAGTGATGTCCTTGAGAATATTTTCCTTCTGTATATTCGTCAAATGGATAAAGAGTTGCTTCATTTAAATGTTCAGCGAACTCTCTTTTATCATTCATAACTTTCAGACTCTCAGGCAAATCTTTAAGATTCGTATTGTAGACTACTGATCTGTCTGTCAATGCTCCTTGATAACCGCTACCACCGTATGCGTAAGCCAATGCTTGTTCGTCAGCATTGAATTCTGTACCATCTTCTTTTGTAGCTGTCACACCATATGTGTGGTGGTATTGCACACAAGAAAAATGTTTCTCTGTTCCAATTTTTCCAGAGACTTCTACATTGGTATTATAATATTGAGTCAAACCGTTGTCATCAAGTGAAACACAATCATTGACATTTACGCCAATGCCATTTGCACTCAATCCTGTGTTTTCTCTGCCATAGCCAAGAGCCAAAGCTACTGTTCCAGGCATCTGACCAAACTGTTGGATGACAGGGACGGTCATTTCTTTTTCTCCTACTTTCAATGTCACCAAATCACCATCTTTCAAACCATTGAAACCTTCGAATCTATTCACTCCATTGAAGCCAACAGGTACGGCCAAATAGTTACCCCAGTCTGTTCTTGTGACCGGATCAGGCATTTCTTGCAACCAAGGGTTGTTTGCATGTTCTCCGTTTCCGATACTAACTTGTTCGAAGAATGAAATTTCCAATTCTGAACCAGATGGTTTGCTTACTCTGCTCATCGAACTCGCAACGTCAGCATTAAAGCTTGGCGCAGCTGATCCTCCTCCTGCTTCATAAATTCCATCGTGTAGAATTTTATCCCAGAATCCTTCGAAACCAACATACTGACTTTGGTTTGCGAATGCTCCTGATCTCCATGCTCCTTTGAGGAAATTCAAATAAGGTTGATCTCCGCCTGGATTTTTACCTGCCCAGTTTAAAAGCGTGAGACCCATTTGTCTTGTATTGAAAAGTGGTCTTATCGTAGGTTGGATCATACTGATCGTTCCCTTCTTTGGTTCTGCATCTCCCCAACTTTCCAAGGTATGATTGATCGGTGCAACGGCATTGCAAAGATTATTTGTCTCACTTGGAGCATAACCCAATGCGATCTTGAAAACACCTTGTTTAGAAAGTGCTTCTTTCAATGCTGCTCCTCCACCATATTCATAGACCGGATTACAGTTATTGAATATAACTACATCTACCAATCCGCCGTTCAATTCGCTTGCAAGGCTTGCCAATTCAGATTCGCTTCCTTGTCTTTGCATTGATGCATTTGAGAAGTCAACGGTTGTCCCGATGTTGCCCAATGCATTGTTGATGGCATTGACTAATATCTGCTCATGAATATTATTTGAAGCAGAGACTACGAGTGATGAACCTCTGTTTGCTGATAATTGTGAAGCTACTTTATCAAGTGCTTTTTTTGCTTCTGGATTATTAAATGCAGGTCCTGAACCACCTACAATTTTACCAGCCAAATATGCAATGGCAGCGCCTTGTTCTGAAGGTTTTACCAATATTCTGTTATCAGCATTTGATCCGGTCAATGACATTCGGCTTTCTACCTGAAAATGTCTTGACATGCTCGGATTCTTGGCATCCTTGATGACTCTGTTTCTACTGTATTGTGCTGTGTATTCTACTGGTGAAATCCATGTTCCGAGGAAATCGGCATCGAAACTGACAATCACTTTTGCTCTGTCGAATCTGTAATTTGGAACCACTCTTTGTCCAAAAGTTAGTTCATTTGCTTTGAGCAATGCACCTGCAGATACTGGATCGTAGGTAACGACTTTAGTATTTGGATAGGAGGCTTTGAATTCTTCAATGGCTCTTCTGTCGGTTGGACTGAGAATGGTGTTTGTGACCAAGCGAATGTTTCTGGCCGACTTTAGTTTGTCGGTGATAGCTTTGTCGACGGCATCCCATTCTGCCATATCGAATCCAGATTCTCCAGCCATCATCGGACCAGTATATCTGTTGGTATCGTATAAAGAAAGTACACTTGCTTGAGCTCTGGCGGATGTTCCACCACCTGTCATTGTTGCAAGGCTGTTACCTTCAATTTTGATAGGTCTACCTTCTCTGGTTTTCACCAAAATAGGACAGAAATCACCACCACTAACGTATGAAGATGCGTAATATGTGGCAACGCCTGGTACAATTGAATCAGGCTTTACAACATACGGTAAAGCTCTTTTGACCGGAATATCACATCCAGCGGCGACGGTAGCTGCACTCAAACCAAAACCAAGAAACTTAAGGAAGTCTCTTCTGTTTGATTGGTGATTTTCAGCTGCCAGTTCTGCCTTTTCAATTGTGAGTCCGTTGAACTCGTTTTGGCTTTCCTGAATAAACTCTTTATCTCCCGTCAAATCTTTCTCTCCGATCCAGATATTATTTTGTTTCATTTATGATTCTTATCTGCGTTTGTAGAATAGCTATATATTAATAATGACACTTCTGGCATTCCAGCCCGCCTATGTCACTTACTTTGACTGATTTTCTGTCTCCTTCTTTCAGTTCTTCGTGGTACTTTGCGTAGCTCTCGTAATATTCATTTCCGTCGAATTGAACATCTGTTTCTCTGTGACAGTTTATGCACCATCCCATTGAAAGAGGAGCGTATTGTTCTGCGACTTCCATCTCCTCCATTTTACCATGACAGCTTTCGCATTCGACACCACCAACTGCAACATGCTGAGAGTGATTGAAGTAAACATGGTCTGGAAGGTTATGGATTCGTTCCCATTCGATAGGACCGACGATAGACTTCTTTTGATCGTTGGTCAATGAGCTAACGATATCTGCCCATTGTGTTTCGACAATATTTTCACCTTCGTTATCCAATTCCTCAAGTTCATTTTTGAACAGGTATTGATCGCCAATCCACTTTTTATAAATGGCGGCTAAGGTATCCATTGGTACACTTTCTGGATTGTCGATGTATTTATTTGTGTTCGGATCAAATCCCGCGGAAGCGAAGATTTTTGTGATCTCTGCTGTACCATGCGTTGTACCACTGGTAATAGCACGGTGACAATTCATACATGTATTGGTAGCTGGAATGACGGCGTGCTTTGACCTTCTTGCTCCATCATGACAATATTGGCAATCGATCTTGTGAATTCCAGCGTGTATTTCGTGTGAAAACTTAATGGGTTGTTCTGGAGCATATCCTTGTTGTCTTCCCAAGTTTACAGAATTATTGACGGTCGTATAACCACCAAGAATTACACCTGCGAAGATGAGGAACATGATGGCTCCTTTGCTTGTCAAGAGTTGGGTCAATGTTTTTGACTCAGCAAAACTTCCTTCTTTGGCTGCAGCAATCTTATTAAGGTTAGAAATAATTCTTCCTAAAATCAAAACGAGAAAGCCCAAAGCAAAGAGCAAAGCCCAGTAGACCCAATCTCCAAGACCTTTTGATTCTGTCTCGTTGGTTGTTGGTCCACCGTTAACCACTACAGGCGGATTTTCAACTACATCTCTGATATAGAAAAGTACATTTTCTATATCGTCGTCTGTCAATTGAGGGAATGGATTCATTACACTGTTCCATTCGTTCCACAATTCGACAGCACGAGGATGTCCTTCTGCAATTAAAGCCTGAGAATTCCTGATCCACTTGTACAAATCTTCCCGTGGATAGTCTGCCCATCTTTCTTCGGCACCATATAGTGCTGGTCCTGTACTTCTGGCTAGCATTGACTTGTTGTGGCAAGTACCACAATAGTTCTTAAATACTTTTTTCCCATCATCAAAACTGGGTTCAGCAGAAATGACAAATGGAAAACTTAGGGCTAGTAAGAAGAATAGATGTTTCGAAAACCTAAAGTTTAGCATCTGCTATGAGTTATAAATTTGGTCATTGGAAGTCTTAAAAAACTGTTAATCCCTCCGAAAAATCAGGGCAAATTTAAGGTTCCAATGGATTATTAACAATTAATATAATTGGTCGAAACTTATTTAGATTTAATCTAAATAACTAAACAGAGACCATCGCTTTTATATGAGGATGATGGTTATAATTAACCAGTTCAAAATCCTCAAATTTGAACCCAAAAATGTCTTTCACTTCGGGGTTAATTTTCATAGTAGGAAGTGCTTTTGGTTGCCTTTGCAATTGCAAGTGTGCTTGTTCGAGGTGATTATTATATATATGTACATCACCAAAAGTGTGTACAAACTCACCTGGCTGTAGATCACAGACTTGTGCAATCATCATGGTAAGCAATGCATATGAAGCGATATTGAAGGGTACTCCAAGGAATGTATCAGCAGATCGTTGATACAATTGGCAGGAGAGTTTGCCATCAGCTACATAAAATTGGAATAAACAATGACACGGGGTCAATGCCATATCATCTAGTTCTCCAACATTCCAGGCGTTGACAATCATGCGTCTTGAGTCTGGATTGTTTTTGATGGTATCTATGACATTTGATATTTGGTCAATGGTGGAGCCATCGCATTTGGGCCAGGACCGCCATTGTTTTCCGTAGACCGGACCAAGGTCTCCGTTTTCGTCGGCCCATTCATTCCAAATTCTTACACCGTTTTCCTGTAGATATTTGACGTTTGTATCGCCCTTCAAGAACCAAAGCAGTTCGTAAATGATTGATTTTAAGTGGAGTTTTTTTGTTGTGACCATTGGAAAGCCCTTTGACAGGTCGAAGCGCATTTGGTACCCGAAACAACTGATGGTACCTGTGCCTGTTCTGTCTGATTTTTCATTCCCATTTTTGAGAATGTGGTCGAGTAAATCCAAATAGGCTTTCATGGTTTTGGCTTGCTTTGTTGAATTTGTCCTAAAAACACATTAAAAGTATTTAAAATATCAGAAATCAACGAATGGGTGTATAAGTAAAAAACTTACATTTTTACACATTCCCCGAAAGGGGCATCGTAACAAATGTGCGTAAAAGCATCAAGGACAATATAATCATTGCGCGAAAGCGCCTAAAAGAAAAATATAATTGAATGCAAGTGAATTGGAACGGAAGAAACTTTGCTTCAATAAAAACTGATATTCTGACACTTACGAATAAGGCTAAAAAATTATCTTTGCACCGATTTACAAAACCCAATCAAAATATCCACAGATATGGCAAACTACGGAGAAGTTAAACAGGTAATCGGACCAGTCGTCGATATCAGCTTTGCGGGAGAAGGAAGTTCCCTTCCCGATATTTTTAATGCATTGGAAATGACAAAGGACAATGGTGATCTTTTGGTGTTCGAAGTGCAACAGCATCTTGGAGAAGATAGTGTAAGAGCTATCGCGATGGATTCAACTGAAGGTCTTACAAGAGGAATGAAAGTTTTAGATAGAGGAGGACCCATTGCGATGCCAGTAGGTGAAGCAATCAAAGGTAGATTGTTCAATGTAATCGGTCAAGCTATTGATGGTATTGGTGAAGTGCCTATTGATGAGAATGCTTATCCGATTCACAGAAAGCCGCCAGCATATGATCAACTTTCGACTGAAGCAGAGGTACTGTTTACCGGTATCAAAGTGATCGATTTGATTGAGCCATATTCTAAAGGTGGAAAGATTGGATTATTTGGAGGAGCAGGTGTAGGAAAAACTGTTTTGATCATGGAGCTGGTAAACAATATTGCCAAAGCCTATGAAGGAATATCAGTTTTCGCAGGTGTAGGAGAAAGAACTAGAGAAGGAAACGATTTGCTTCGAGAGTTTCTTGAATCAAACGTAATTAAATATGGAGATGAATTTCTCCACTCGATGGAAGAAGGTGGATGGGATTTGAGCAAAGTTGATAAAACTGCCTTGGAAGATTCTAAAGCAACTTTGGTTTTTGGTCAGATGAATGAGCCGCCAGGTGCGAGAGCGAGAGTAGCACTGTCAGGATTGACAATGGCAGAATACTATAGAGATGGAGATTTGAATGATCCAAATGGTGGAAAAGACATCTTGTTTTTCGTAGATAATATCTTCCGATTTACGCAAGCAGGTTCTGAGGTATCAGCCCTTCTTGGAAGAATGCCTTCTGCGGTAGGATACCAACCGACACTTGCAACAGAGATGGGTGTCATGCAGGAAAGAATTACTTCAACAAAGAGAGGATCTATTACTTCTGTACAGGCCGTATATGTTCCTGCGGATGACTTGACGGATCCAGCACCTGCAACAACATTTGCTCACTTGGATGCCACAACGGTATTGAGTAGAAAGCTGGCTTCATTGGGAATTTATCCTGCGATTGATCCACTAGATTCTACATCTAGAATTTTGGATCCTGCTATTATTGGAAATGAACATTACGATACAGCACAAAAGGTGATCAACCTTCTACAGAGATATAAAGAACTTCAGGATATCATTGCGATTCTTGGACTGGAAGAATTGTCTGAAGAAGATAAATTGGTTGTAAGTAGAGCGAGACGTGTACAGAGATTTTTGTCACAGCCATTCCACGTTGCAGAACAGTTTACTGGTATCCCAGGAGTATTGGTACCAATCGAAGAAACCATTAGAGGATTTAACATGATCATGGATGGGGAAGTGGATGAATATCCAGAAGCTGCCTTTAACCTTGTTGGAACGATTGAGGAAGCCATTGCGAAAGGAAAGAAATTGATTGCTGAAGCAGAAGCCAACGCTTAATTATGAATCTGAATTTATTAACACCAGAGAAGGAAGTTTTTTCAGGCAATATTAAATCTGTAAAAGTTCCAGGTACCAAAGGTCAATTTGAAATTCTTGATGGACACGCTCCTATCGTTTCTTCATTGACAGAAGGACAGATCAGAATCATTGACGAAAAAGGCGATCGACTCACCTACACCATTGCGAAAGGATTTATCGAAGTATTGGATAATGAAGTTTCGTTGTTGGTTCAAGGATTGGAGGAATAGAATTCTAATTAATAATTGGTAATGAGCAATTACCAATTGTTGATTACATCTATCATAAAATAAAAAAGGCTGCACGATGTGCGGCCTTTTTTATTGCTATACATTTCCTGCCAAGCTACAATAAGTACATCTCCTCGAAAAATTTGTTGAAACTATAGAAACACACCTACATTTACAGACCATGTATGCGGATGGCTGTTCAGGTTAATGGGTTTGGTTATAAAGTTGTAATCGTCACCCGAAGCATAGAAGCTTAACTCCCTTTTTATATCTACGTGAATATGGTCGAATAACACACATCCCACGATGAATTGGAAACCTTTTGCGAGTTTTATCTCTCTTGGAATAAATTCATCGTAAAGGGCCAGATTGGTACTCCGGTCCAAATTGTATCTGAATATTGGACCAACACCCAATTTGAAAATTCCTTTTCGGTAACCAGCGGATATATGAAAGTTAAGATTGGCATAACTCTCGACAAGTTTTTCTGCACTACGTTCGTAGGTTCGAAGATCAGTGATCTGATAATGAACTTTGGTCTGTTGAAAGGAAGCTTCTCCCATAAACCATAAATATTCAAATTCGTCATACACAGCCAATCCGTAAGTCGGTCCGCCATTGGTGGAAATGTAGTGCAGATTGTAATAATTATCAGATACTGGGTCGAGATAATTGTCACTAACTTGAGCTGATGAAAAAGTGGGACTTCCAATTCTAATCCCGAATTCTGCTTGATTGAAAGCAACCAAACTATAGGCCATAAGCAGGCTGGCCCAGATTGCTCTGAGGAATGAAGTTGTCATACATTTGATTTTAAAGTTATTAATACATTTCCACCTCTAGAAATTGCTTAATACCATAAAATCTGTACTAACGGAACATATTATAGGGAATATCAAAATCCAAAGAATATAGACTTTGACGAAAGGTTTAATCAAGTTACTCCTACTTCACTTGACAATCAAGAGGGAACAAAAAAATCACTGAATTCCGTTACCTGATCCCCCCTATTGAGGAGTATCAAATAATCGAATACTAAATAGAAAAATCAGACATCTGACTTCAGACATCTGATTTTTCCATTGATTTATAGGAAAACTCCAATACTGAGCGACCAGGTATGTGGATGTGTTCCAAGCTCCACAGGCTTGGTCACAAATTTGTATTCATCTCCTGATGCGCTGAAACTCAATTCTCTTTTTAAGTCTACATGGATATGATCTTTGATCACTACTCCAGCGAGAAATTGAAATCCTTTACTGAGTTTACAGTTTCTTGCCATAAAGCCAGGATAATCTGTCAGATTTTGACTTCTGTCAATCAAATAATTGAAGATAGGTCCTCCTCCAAATTTGAAATCTCCAACTCTGAATCCCGCAGAAACAGGAATGGAAATGGAAGAATAAGATTCGGTAACCTTGTCTCCGTCTACTGCACGTTCTAAGCTTCTTAGATTTTTAATTTGGTAATGAACCTGTGTTCTTTTAAATAAAGACTCACCCATCAACCAAAGATTTCCAAATTCACCATAGGTAGCCAAACCATACGAGTAACCTGCACTGGTTGACAGGTAGGTCAATTCTTGGTAAGTATCTCCTATAGGGTCTTTGAAAGTTTCAGTGGCAGCATTATTGGCAGCAGCTCTAAAGTTTGCTCTTACGCCCCATTGCATTTGGGCTTGAGAGACTGTTGAAATGGCACACACAAAACAGCATACCATGAATGTAAGTTTGGTAATTTTAACCATAGCACTCTTCATTTTTTCTATTGAATTTTAGTTATGAGGTGTCAAAAAAATCCAATATGGGGTCGAAAGGACTCAGTATGAGTCATTCAAAATGAAGTGGTAAGAAAATTAGGTAAAGTGTGTGAAATGAATCACAAAAGTATGCTGCAATTAAAGATAAATTCAAGCCATAAATGAAATATTGGCAGGCAGTTTACATTATAACTTCAAGCAGTATAGATCGTGATAAATTTTCGAGATTAATTGTAGGAGAAAGGACAGTTTTGGGGGTGAAGAATTAAGATTGGAACAAGAGGATTTGAAGATACGTTAGACTCTTGTTCCAATCAGAATGATACTTAAATTTGATCTTGTTCTGGTTCTAAACACCTATCATTGAAATTCAATTCTAATTGTTGTTCAATGAGATTTTCTGATTCAATGTCGGAATAGTAGCATCCATAACTTCCCCTTTGACATGAAGTGGCGAGAAGGAAAAGCATTGCCATACCAATGGCCATAGCGGAAACTTTACAATTTTTCATGATGTAAATTTTTAGTTGTTCTAGAATAAAAATATGCCGAAACTCAATGACCAGCTATTTGGTCGACTCTTGAGTTTGATATCTTTTGACACAAATTGATAGTCATCTCCCACAGCATCGAAACCAATATCTCTTCGCAATTCAATGTGGAAGTGATCTTTGAAGATATACCCAAGTGTGAACTGAAATCCTTTGTCGAATTTTTTCTGGACCGGAACAAATCCGGTGACCGATGCAAGATTTGTGCTTCTTTCAAGATTGTAGTGGAAAACAGGACCCAATCCTAATTTGAAATTACCTTTCTTATAACCTGCGGAAATGGGCAAACTTATTTGCGTATAATTTTCAGTGATTTCATCATCAGCTCTCTCAAGTTTGGTGAGATCATTGACCATATAAGTAGTACTCGTTTGCCGGACCAAGGCCTCTCCCATAAACCATAAGTAATCCATTTCTGAGTATAAACCCAAGCCGTAGGACAATCCTCCTGAATTGGATATTACACTCAATGATTGCGCAGATCCTGTCACAGGATCAAAGAAGTCTTGAGTAGATTCAAAATTAGATGCTGTTCTCACATTTGTACGAAGACCTAGACTCAACTGTGCTGTAAGACCAAATGAAAGCATTAAAAAGAAGATGCTGAATAATGATTTAGATTTGAAAGTTGTCATGATTTTTAGTTTAAATTAAATGATCCAAATTGTAATCTCAATTTCTACATTACTAAGGTAAACCTGTAAGAGTCGGCGGCTTGCTAAATTGTTTGAACCTACAACTTTACTGTTTGATTCTGATTGGAGGCTCTGTATGTATATATGCACATTTCGATGAATCGTTACCTCTTAACTTCATTTTTAAAGAAAAAATTTTGAGTAACACGACACCTAATAATTAATACTGGCTCCTATCTGACAAGAAGACAGAATTAACCAATAGTATTCTCATTAAACTTCAGGAGAGAGTGCTCATATTCTTGGGCTAGACGTTATAGAGCTTGGCACAAATTTATCAAAGAAATCTATATATGTCAATAGGGTCTTCCTGACCAAAAATTTAAATAATCACTGAATTTTTTTGTCTGATTTGGGATTTCTTGTCTTAAATTACGAATATGAAAAGCATCTCCCATTTTATTATCATACTATTTATAGGCAATATTGTATTGGGCCAACATCAACAATTCATGTTGCCCAATGGTGGAGGTGAATTCAAGTTTGAGAAAAACGGTCCTTGTCTTTCTGACGAAAAGAGAAGCGAGATAAGAGCAAGACTTGAACGAAAGGTCAAAGAATTAAAAGGAAAGGACCTATATCCTATTCCCTCTAATAAAAGTTTTCAGGGTTTTACTTTCCCACTGAAAGCCTCGACGCTTAATCCATATAATAATTATTATACCATAAGTGGATTTGTGGATCACAACAGTGAATACTCTGGGAGCCAGTTTGGCGATACAAACAGAGATTATTTTTGTGGAAATAGGACTTACGACACAACAGACGGATACAATCATGCAGGAACAGACTACGCTTTATGGCCATTCAGTTGGTATCAATACGAAGCAGGACTCGTAGATGCTGTCTCCGTTTCGAAGGGCCTTTTACTTGATAAAGAAGATGGCAACAAAGATGATGATTGCTATTGTGAAGGAGAATGGAATGCCGTTTATGTTCAGCATGAAGATGGAAGTATTGGGTGGTATGGTCATTTGAAAAAAGGGTCATTGGTTGACAAACAATTTGGCGATGCCATTGAGCAAGGAGAATACTTGGGTAAAATTGCAAGTTCAGGATGTTCGTCCGGTCCACATTTACATTTTGAATTGTATCATGATGGTGATTTGATTGATCCTTATTCGGGCAATTGCAATATGTTGAATACAGAAAGCTATTGGGCAGAACAACCTCAATATTTCGAACCTCAAATCAATGCATTATTGACGCATTACGCTCCACCAGTTTTCGGATGCACTCCTTCAGGAGAAGAGATCAATGCCATCGCAAGATTTGATCTTGGTGATGAAATCATTTTTGCGGCCTATTACAAAGATCAGCGTGCAAGCATTGATTGTGAATACACAATCTACAGACCTGACGGAAGCGTGTATACGTCATGGACTCACAACAGCCCTGAAGATTATAGCTCGTCGTATTGGTATTGGACCATCATTATTGATGAAGACATCCCAGGCATGTGGGATTTTGAAGTTAAAATGGGAAGCAAGGTAGAAAAGATCACTTTCAGATTTACAGAAAACACCACCTCTACAAATGAATTGAACGGTGAAACTGTCAATGTTTTCCCGAATCCTGCCAAGTCTTCGCTTATCATTCAAACAAATGCAGAAATTTCCGCTGTAGAATTATTTGACCTCACTGGAAAGATTGTCTATCGATCTTTAAAAGTCGAGATCATTGATGTCTCTGCCTTCGAAAATGGAAGCTATTTCCTGAAAGTTGTAGACACAGATGGCAAATCGCAGTTGGAAAAAATTGTAATTATTCACTAGTTGATTTCAAAAACAGCAAGCATAGCCTTCCCGAATTGGTCCCGATAAATCGGGATAAATATGGTGTGGGTGCCTGCCATGGGAGGGCCACTTTAAATCGGGATGATTTTTTGGTTTCGTTTTTCATCTTGGAAAAAGGAAACTTTAATATAAATTTTATAAAATCTTACTAGATCCCCTCTAAATATCCTTCAACATCTCCTTGCGAAATTTCTAATTCTTCTACCTCTCTTCCAAAGTAAAACCACCAGAATATTCCACCTGTGAGGAATGCAAAGATGATGGACCAAACCAATCCAGAAGTACTCGCTGCCACTCCTTGAAATACATCTTTCAACATGAGAAGAATACAAGGAAAAATGAGAAAATACATTATACGTAAACTCTGAGTTCTGGTTGCTTTAACTTCAATCCCAGAATGAATGTATTGTAACTTGGTGCGAAGATGGGTAATAGGATCTACGTCTTTATATGAATCGAAATTTGAATAATTGCTGTTCTCTTTGATCGCAGAACTGTTTTTTACTCGGAAAAACACCAATAGCAGGGCACAAATAGCCAAAGAAATAATGAGCAATGGACCAAATCCAAATTTTACAAAATGAATGATCGCCGTAAGTAAAAATAAAATCAAAAGTAGAAGAAGAGCACCATTGCTTCGAGATTGGTGATCGTCGTTTTTGAGCAAGTCCAACATGTGGTCCGCTGTTTTACTGAGGAATTCTTCTTTGTTACCCATAGATTTGAATCAACTACTCAAATATAGTTTTTCAAAAGAAAAATAGATAAAGAGTAAATTGAGAATGTTTAAAAAATTGGGATCAAGGGCATCGGAATCACGCCTTGGAGAAATTTTACACTACAAAATTCGATCTACCTCTTCTAGCAATGTCTCGTCATAGTCTTTGACAATCCTCCCCAATTGATTACGCGCCTTTTCTCGGACATCATCATTGATATAACACGCGATTGAGACCAATGCAAATGACATGACACCCAAATCATCGGTAAATCCTAAAAACGGGGATAAATCAGGAATGCCATCAATCGGAGAAACAAAATAGGCAATCGCTCCAATGACTATGTTTTTTGCCCAACCTGGTGTTTCATTCCTTCTGTAGGCATTAAACAAAAGCAATGCAGAATAGAGCACCTTCGCTCCCATCCTCTTGAAATGCTTCTGGATATATCTGAAGAATTTATTGGTTGATATATTCTGATTTTCAGCCATTAAAAAGAAAACGTATCTGAACGCTAAATAGTTCGAAATTCTGAAATGATGAACATCCAAAAGGGCTTACATGCCCTTTCGAAAAATGAATCTCATCAATCTCCAAACCCATTAATTTAACAATCTTCGGGTTGGATAATTCATCTTAATTCCCTCTTCATCGAAAGCTTTCTTAATCTCTTTGTAAGAATTAAAATGTACATCCCAATATGTTTCATCAGTAGCAAAGGGTCTTACTGCCAGTAGCATATTGTTTTCTTCAAATTTCAAGATTTCTATGGTTGGTTCATCAGGAAGTCGACTTTCTACTTTATCCAATGCCTTTAAGATGACGCGTTTTGCGTTGTCAAAATCTTCTTCATATGCAACACCTACTGTGAGGTCCACTCTCAGTTTTCCATTGACCGTCAGGTTGGTCATGATGCCACTTGTCGCCAATCCGTTTGGAATGATAACTCTTTTGTTTTCTAGGCTATTGACAACAGTATTGAATATTTGAATTTCTGCGACTCGACCAACGGTACCCTGTATGTCTACGAGGTCACCCACTCTGTATGGTTTAAAAAGAAGGACCATTACCCCAGCAGCAAAATGGCCAAGTGTACCCTGGAGTGCCATACCCAATGCAAGACCCGCAGCAGCCAGCAAGGCTGCGAATGCTGTGATCTCAATTCCGACAACTCCTGCGGCGGTAATAATGACCAACACCTTCAAAAGTACGCCTACGAGTGACAACAAAAACGGTCTCAAGTCTTTGTCAACATTCGAGCGTTTCATCGTTCTATCAATAATTCTCGTCACCCATCCGGCAATCCAAAAACCAATGATCAAAACTATTATCGCACCAATAATAGAAGGTGCCCACTCGATGAGATTGGCTACCATGCCACCGATCATCTTCCCAAAATCTAAACTGTCCATGTTCTATTGCTTGTTATTGTTTACAACTGTTATAAAATAAATGTGTTTGTTATTGTAATGTTTGGCCCTCTTCTGTCAGATTTTCTCGAGTGCCGTAATTTTAAATGGAGTTCCTGCACGTCGTTCGTGATTAAATATTTCCATTAC
>JAHDDD010000383.1 GCA_020629535.1 Saprospiraceae bacterium | reverse complement strand
GGATGAGGGAATGTGTCTCTAACATTTGACGCAATTTTACTATTGTTGGCGAGCGCCGCCAAATCTTCTGCATCAGATTTTCTGATCTGTCTAAGAAATAATCTTTCAGATTGGAGCTCGACTACCATTTGTAATTTAAAGTAAGAATGAAATTTCTTCCAGGTGCACTTACACCAGAAGCGAAAGGCCTGTAATGTATATCAAAGATGTTTTCAACAGCAGCCTGAATTTGAAAACCATTGTTGAGTCTGAAACTAGAATAGTAGTTTAATGTTGACCATGCTGGTGTTCCATCCGTAGTGGCGTATTCAGGATTGTCTGCTGAACCACCATATTGGTCAATGGGTTTTTCGCCGTTGTAATATACCACCAAACGCTGGTCGGTTTTAGCGGAGCTATATTTCAATTCTGCTTTTCCGTACAGTGGAGGTATGTGGTCTAAAGGAGAAATTTCGCCATTGGTTTCACTTTCTCCATCAGTTATGGTAAGCGTATTACTAAGTGTAATATTTTTCAATGGCTCCAATTCAGCGACCAATGATATCCCTTTTACAGTCCCGGTTTTTGCATTCACATTGGCAGTCACCAATAATGAATCTTGGCCTTGAACATATACACCAGAACCGTCAGGTAAAGTAAATGGCCTGCGTATTATTAAGTCATCTATCTGACTGGCAAATCCAGATATACCCATTTTGAAAATCTCTGCAGTGTATTGCAAATTGGCTTCAATATTTAAGGTCTTTTCTGGACTAAGATCTGGGTTCGGAATGGTGATTTCATCAATCTTAACCCTCACCTTTGCGAGATCATCAATATTCGGTGCTCTAAATGAAGTGCCGGACAATAGTTTTGCTTGAAATCGTTCACCTTGATAGTTTAAACCTGCCATCCAAACCAAAGAACTGCTTTGATTCTCAATGCCTTCATAATAATAAGCTGGCCACAAAAATGGATCGTTTTGATCGTAATTAAAAGCAACTTGTTGATGGGCAAACCTACTACCTACATTGAGAAAAAAGTTCTGAAGAATGTCCCACTTGTGGTGGAGATAAAGACCAAATTGTGAAAGAGAACTACCATCACTAGGATAGCGAGTAAGAATATTTGTTTGTCTTTCTAAACTTTGAACGTTAGTGGAAAATGCGCTTGAGCTAAGCATGTTATGATAAAATGAACCACCATATTCTAGTGTGTGCTTTTGACTTATTTCTTTTTGAAAATCAAAGTTAAGACCAATGATATGTAAATCTTCATTACGAGTCTCTCTGTGTACTGCACCAAAATTTCTACTCATCCGGTCCTCATCGATTTTTTGAAAAGAAGGAATAAGTTGTACTTTGTCAAAAATGATATTTTCTTTGGCCCATATCAATTGTGGGGAAATCAAGATTCGTTGTTGAGGTCCATAATACCACTCAGCGTATCTAAGTGTACCGTTTCTATATTCCGAAAGGAAATCATATCGAGGAATATCACTACTGGTACTAAATTGTAAATTGAGGTTTAATTCTACATCATCTACAGGACTGTAGGCGAACTTTTGAAGAACATCAAACTGCGTATATCCCGTTCCTATCTGTCTATTGACGTTGTCATTGACAATGATTTCATCGTTGTTATTCTCCCTCGAAACATACTCAAATCGTTTGCCCCAATCCGGGTATCTATCATTTCTTCTTGTTCCCGTCAGAAGATCTCCGAAGTCTGAGAGACTCACACTTGTTAAAGAAGCAAAATTGGATTGGTTGGATAGAAGGAAATCTACATGTGCAGTTTTTTCTTGATTGGCAGAACCATACCGCACATACGCATTACCGTTAAATGGTTCCGAATCTATGATGGGATTTTTGGTGCGAAAATGAATAACTCCTCCAAGTGCATCGCTGCCGTAGAGCAAAGAACCCGGTCCAAAAATCAACTCAGCTCTACTCAATACAGCAGGGTCGATGGTGATTGCATTCTGAAGATGACCACTTCTGTAAATCGCATTGTTAAGCCTCACACCATCAACAACCAATAATATTTTATTTGCTTCAAAACCTCTCAATACAGGGCTACCTCCGCCCATTTGACTTTTCTGAACATACACTTCTCCACTTTTAGAAATGGCATCTGCACTAGTCTGCGCTTGGCTACTGAGAATTTCTTTGGCAGTTATCGTCTCCACTCGAAAAGGCACTTCAGTACTTAATGCATTTGTACGCCCAATGACCAAAACCTCTTCTATGATTTCATCTTTTGGAATTAAATGAATGGAATAATTTTGCGACTTGACATCATTCACCGAAAGGTAAAAGTTCTTATAAGCAAGATAGCTGAACTCTGCTGTCTGAAAATTTTGAGGCAGAGTGACCAATCCATCAGGATCAGTTGTATTGTACGGTTGGTTATCTACATAAACAGATACGCCAGGCAATGCTTTGTTTGTTTCATCCAGCACCTTAATTTCGTATTGGCTGTATGCGCCAACTGAAATCAATAGCAAACAACTAAGCTTTAGGCAGCTTGATAGTAAACGTGGTACCCTCATTTAGCTTAGAGTTTTTTACAAATATTTTTCCTTGGTGATAATCCTCTATAATTCTTTTTGCCAAAGACAATCCTAATCCCCAACCTCTGGTTTTCGTTGTAAATCCTGGTTGAAAAATAGTTTTGAATTTCCCTTGGGCGATTCCTTTGCCTGTATCTGAAAGATCAATGGCTACCATTTGGCCTTCTTCGTATACAGATGCCGTTATTTTTCCGACAGCACCCATAGCGTCCAAAGAATTGCGAATCAAGTTTTCCACCACCCAATCGAACAAATGTTTATTCATGTTGACATTTAATTCTTTGTTTGATGGAGACGGGAATTCGAATTCCACTTTTTTGGATGCTCTGCGTTGCATGTATGCTCGACAACTTTCTAATTCATCATAGATGTCAATGGGCTCCAGTTTGGGTTTAGATCCAATCTTAGAAAAACGATCCGCAATCAATCCGAGCCTATCCACATCACTTGAAAGCTCATTGATGATTTCCAATTGGTCTGTATTACCCAAATTCATTTCTTTTAAGTGATCGATCCATGCAATGATGGCACTGATAGGTGTACCCAATTGATGAGCGGTTTCCTTGGCCATACCTGCCCAAACTCTGTTTTGCTCAGCTTTCCTAGAGGTCGAAAAGAAGAAATATCCTAAACCAACAAAAGCCCCCAAAAGCAAAACCTGAACCATTGGAAAATATTCTATCAAGGTATATAACCGTGGATTTTCATAGTACACCTTTGAAGCATAACCAGTCCCTACTATGGGTTCTTTTCCAGATTCAATGAATGCTTCTCTTCTTTCTACAAGAAACTCTTGATCGGAAGTGATATCTTCTTCATAATTAAAGCCCGTTAGAATACCATCTTCATCTTCGAGTATTACAGGTGCATTGTTTAGATTTTCCATAAACAACAACTCGAATTGGGTGTCATCTTGAGGATTGTTAGAATAGTTGATTGACTTGATGGCTTCGCTGTATAATTCAACGTTGTTTTTAACATTGATCTCGAGCCGGTCTGCCAGATATTTGGAGTATAGCATTGTAATTAATACAATGATTAACCCCATTACAGCTAGGACGATTTTCCAATAATGGCGTCGTGAATAAATATCTGCGCCTGACATAACTACAAATATACGACCAATGCAAGGTGAATAGTATATACTACTCGATTTAGTTCATATAGGAGAATTTTATCATGTATATTTGAAGTCAAATAACATTCTAATGAAATTTGGAGTTTTGGTCTTCCCCGGGCGGCCCGGCCGAACCGATCCCCGCCGGAGCGATCGACGCCGTCCGGATGGGCAC
>JAHDDD010000382.1 GCA_020629535.1 Saprospiraceae bacterium | reverse complement strand
TGAGAAGACCCTGCTAAAAGAATTTGATGATGCAAGACTGCACTTTGTTCTTGTTTGTGGAGCCGTAGATTGTCCTCCTCTAAGTAGTCAATCATATCGTCCAGAAACATTGAATGACAGATTAGACCAACAGACTTCTAGTGCCATCAATAATCCATCTTTCTTGAAGACTGATTCAGATAATTTTTTGCTGTCAAAAATCTTTTCATGGTATGCTGCTGATTTTGGAAAATCAAAATCAGAAAGCATCTCTTGGATCAATACTTATCGAAAAGAGCAAATACCATCTGATGCTAATATAAGTTACTACGACTATGATTGGACTTTAAATGATGTAAGAATTTCATCAGCCACCAATGCTGGAAATAGTGCAAACAGGTATGTCGTTTCAGCCACCATTCCTAAAGGTACTTGGGAGATCAAAAAGTTCAATAACCTTTATTCTCAAAATGCTTCTTCATTTCGGTCAAATTTTTTCACCACAACATTGAACATACTGTATGGTTGGAAATCAAATATTAATGTAGGGATCGAAGCAAAATATAGAAGAGTCTCCAACCATTCTGGAGATTCATCGCCACTTGACGTATTTGCATCGCATCCCGAAAGCATTGGCCGAACTGGCATTACTGGTATCGGACCATCTGTTCGTTTTTCTCCATTTAAAAACGCAAGAAACCTTTCTGTTCAGTCTGCATTTATTTTCCCTATCGGTAACAATCTGGCAGGAGATGGACTGAGACCATACATCGATTGGAACGGACCTATTTTTAGAAATCAGATATTTAATGATATTACAATCAACAACTATCTTTCACTTTTTATGGAATTGGATTTGATTCTTGAAGATATTGGAGATCCAAATCTGAGAACCAATCGTTTTTCTACCCCAGGCAAATTAATATTCTCTGTGTTTCCAACAAGAACAACCAGCATCTATGCTTTGGGTGAATTCTCTCCATTCTGGCAGGCAGAATTTGATTATTATTATCAGGCTGGTATGGGTGCAAAGTGGCAGTTAAATCCTAATTTTGAAATCGAATTGTTGTACACATTATTTAGAAACAAGTTTCTTAATGAGGCATCAGGTGCAGCAAATACCTTTAACTTAGGATTTCGATTATCGCTCTAGCATTGAATGTACTTAGATTAGTCAACCTTATTTTCCTTGCTCTTTTCATTTGCTCCTCAGCAAAAGGGCAGTCTATGCAATTTGATTCATTCAAAATTATTGGAATGGAGAAAATTGATTCAAACTATTTAAAGAGGGTTCTAACATTTGCCGAAAGAACAAATTCATATTTTGAACCAGAACAAACATTGAGGAATGTCATTGGAATTGTGGATGTTCAGAAAGTAGGGGATACAAAATTTAAGATCATTGAGAACAAAACGTTCTTGCCAGTCATAAAGTTTGGAGGCATCAAAGACAACAACTGGTTTCAACTTGGGTTTCAAGATCTCAATTTATTTGGAAAAGGTCACCAATTGAGCGCATACTACCAATACAGTGACAAGCGACATTCGACTTTTGCTTTCTATAAAATACCTTATCTAAAGAATCCAAACTGGGGTTGGGTAGGGAGCTTTCTTTCGTGGAGATCAGTTGAACCATTGAATTTTCCCTCAGGAAGTTTCGATTACAATTATGACAACAATGCTATTTATTTGGGATTGATAAGGAACTTTGGTTTCCGCAAAAGTCTGGAATTCGGAAGTTCTTTATTTAGAGAAATCTATGAGAAAAGAACTGAACAATCAAATCCAGACACACCTGAAGAATTACCCGTTTTAGTGCGAGAAGACAAGTCACTGCAAAAATTAGAATTGATACTTGACAATCGAAATTTTCATATTTTTTATCTAGATGGAATATACTTACGATCTACCTTGCAACAGGTGATTACATTTTCAGATCAATCACTTTTTCACAGTTTTCAAGTAGAAAGTACATATTTCAGAAGAATAAGGAACAAAGGCAATTTTGCATTACGTGTACTTGGAGGAATTGCCACAAACAATGACTCGCCATTTGCACCCTTCGTAGCAGATTCTCATTTTAATATTAGAGGCATTGGTAATAGGATTGATAGAGGAACGGCACAATTAATTCTCTCTATAGAATACAGGCAAACAGTCCTTGATAAAGGTAATTTTGCATTCCAAATGATTGCCTTTGCTGATAATGGCAGTTGGCGAAACCCTGGGGGCGAAGTGAAAGATTTATTTGATTCCAGCAGCTTTCAGCATTTCGTTGGAGGAGGAGCGAGGATCATTTACAAAAAATTCTTCAATGCAATCTTAAGGCTAGATTATGGAGTGAATATCAGAAATGCTGATCAAAGAGGATTCGTGCTCGGTATTGGGCAATACTTTTAGACTGGAACAGAATCAGCCAAAGGCAATATCACATGGAATTTAGACCCTTTGCCTTCTTCGGACCAAACTTCGATATAACCTCCAAGACTTTCAACCAATTTTTGAGAGATAGAAAGCCCTAAACCTGTTCCTTCAAATTCAGTATTTACACTTCCTCTATTGTACATGTCAAAGATTTTATCAATCTCCGAAGTGGGAATTCCAATACCATTGTCTTCAAAAACATATTTCATGTTGAGATCTGAAGAATGAGCTTGAATTTTGATTATTTTCTTTGAAGAATTATTGTATTTAATTCCATTTTCAATGAGGTTTTGAAATACCTTTTTGTATATCATAAAGTTACCCCAAATGATAGGTAGGTTTTTGGCTTGAATTTGGAAATTGCAATATTGCGCCCCTAAATCTTTTTCAATGCAATGCACCAGCTGAGAAAGATTTATTTCTTCCATTTCAAGATTTTTAGCATCATCAATCTTTGTAAATGAAAGGCTTTGGTTTATCAATTTTTCCATTTGAAAAACCCCATCCTTTACATGCGTAAAGTAACTTTGTATGTTTTCTTCTTTTCCTTCATTAATCCTTCTTTCAATGAGTCCAACAAAATTTCCAATATTCCTTAATGGGGTTTTTAAATCATGAGAAACCAGTTGATTGTATTTGTTCAGTTCATCATTCTTATTATTGAGATTTTCATTTTGTAGCTTAAGCTTTTGGTTTAGCTCATCGATTTCTACGCCTGACTGAATAAGCTTGTTAACAATTTGAAAAATTAATATTAAAAAGAACAAAGAAAAATTAAGGAACAAACCAATATTACTAATCTCATTAAATTCCTTGCCCATTAACGGAGGTACACTATATTGTAACCATGACACAACAATAAATAAAGTGGCAAAATAAATCACAAAAAAGTATTTCAGCCAATTGGATTTGCTGTACAGAATGCCAAACATCGTGAAGGTCATAAAGTAAAATGAGGTAAATTTTACGTCATTATAAAGAAAACATATGCCTACGACGCCCAATGGTAATACCAGGTTGAATAAAAGAGAACTCGTCCAAAGGTTTCCTCTTATCTTAAGAAGGAAAATAAAAATTATAAATGAACAAACTATCCCATTGATGATAGAACCATAAAAATGACCATTTATAATTTCGTTGAATAGTGAAGCAGTGCTTGACACGACAAGTATAAAGAGCAAAATATTGAATATTTTACCCAATGTGAGGTGAGCTTTGGAAGTTAAATTCTCATTTCCCATCAGCATCAGCCTCCGCCAATGATGGTTTATAGGTTGCAGCATTTCAGTTAAAAGATAACGGTATTTTGAGAACTTTGAGGTAGGTTGGTAGAAAAATCCAAGAATCATACCTAAAAAAGGACTTTAGAAAATCTTTTTGTATGATAGATTCCAATTTTTAAATTTTCGATTATCTTTGCGCTTCAATTTGATTGACCGGTTAGCTCAGCTGGTAGAGCAACGCCCTTTTAAGGCGTGGGTCCTGGGT
>JAHDDD010000381.1 GCA_020629535.1 Saprospiraceae bacterium | reverse complement strand
GTCAATGGTCGCATACACGGGCTCATTATCCAATATTATCATTGGCAGAAAGGAGGCGGGAAGTAGAAATTAATCAAATAATTTTCATTTCTGCATTGCCAATAGTCAATGGCTGACTGGACCTCTTTTCACCTGTATCAATAACAAACCCGCAATAATCATAACTGCGCTAACCCCATGATATGCAAATATTTCTGCACCTAAAAGGATGGCGAACAAAGCGGCAAAAAGAGGGACAAGATTGATAAATACGACTGCTTTGGCAGCGCCCATTTTTGATATCCCATAGTTCCAACAGTAGTATGCGAGTGCGGTACCCAATATGCCAGTGCCGAGTGCAGGCAACCAAAATCCAGAAGGTAGAGAGCTGAGTGGAGGGTGTTCTTGAATTAACAAGAACGGGATGAAAAGCACAAGGCAAATCAGACTGGTGTAAAATGTAAATATTAAATGACCCAGTTGATGGGCGTATTCTTTTACCCAAATATTTTGCATGGCAAATACAAGCACGCCTGCTAACATAATCAGGTCACCAAAGTTATGCTCCATGGTAAGCAATTGAACCAAGTTGCCTTTGGTGAGCAAATACGCCACACCGGCAAAAGCAATGATAATACCCAAAACTTCTTGTGGCTTAATCTTGTGAGACTTAAAAATGACCAACAGCAAAAGTGTCAATGCAGGATTAAGACTGACCAAAAGAGCGCCATTCATTTCTGATGTGTAGTTCAATCCTTGAAAAAAGAACCAAATAAAAACGCCAAGGCTGATTCCAACAAGGAGTAATCCTTTTGAATTTTTTCGAATGGAACTCCAGGTAGGTATGTTACCAAGGCTAAGTAGCAGCAGAACAAGTACCCCAAAAAAATATCTCCAGAGTGCTGTAGCCTCAGGGGAAACATATGCAAGCATCATTTTTCCCCAATAGAAATTCATCGCCCAGAAGAAGGTAGCCAAAAGTAGGAAGATGATACTTTTCATTTGTGCAAAGAAAAGCACAATAGCTTAGATAGTATGATTTTAGACAGCTAGATTTTTAGATATTCGGGTGTCACTAAATGGCCTTTCCCACATCCTTCCACTTTTCAAACTTCATTGCCTCTCGTTCCCGCCTTCACTTCACGCTTCTCCTCCCCAATTGTTATATATTTAAGTTTAGTTTTGGTGTACAATGTATTGACATCTATAAATCAACAAAAATGGATACAATAAAAATCAGTTTAATCTTTACACTAACATTCCTGGTAACAGCTCTTCATTCACAAGACCAATGGTTTACTGAAGCAAAGACTTTTCAGGAAACCTTGAACCATGATTATGCTGATGAAGAACATTCAATTTTTTCCGAAGAGGAACGAAAGAGATTTGAAGAATTGGGAGGGCATCCATTTTTTGAAATTGATTCTCAATATAGGATCTTGGCTGATTTTGAGGTCTTCGAAGTTCCCAATAATATTGAAATGAATACGAGCTCTGAACGGATGGCCAATTATGTGGAGTATGGGAAAGCAAGTTTTGATTTAAATGGCAAGAAGCATAGTTTGTTTGTTTATCGGCCAGCTGATCCCAGGATATTGAAAATGGATCCCGATGGATTGTTTATTCCGTTTACAGATTTGAATGCTGGCGAATTGACCTATGGTGGTGGACGATATCTTGATGTAAAGATTCCAGAGGATAAAACCAAATTGCTTTTAGATTTTAATCAATGCTATCAGCCGTACTGCGCATACACCTCAGGTTATTCTTGTCCCATTCCTCCTGTTGAAAATGCATTGGATACTTACATTGATGCTGGAGTCAAGCACCTTGATTTGGATCAATTAAACGCGGACGAACTCTTGAATAAAAGTATTGCCTTCCATGATCCGAATGACCAATGGGGGAATTTCAAGGCAACTTTAGATTTTCTGATGATCATGGCAGACAGTTCTGAACGGACCCGACAGGTGTTTATCGACAATAAAAACCAAGAATTTAAATTTACAGGAATATACAAGGAAGGTGAATTGGAATACAAAGTAAAAAACGATCAACCTGGAGCATTGTGGAATGGGAAACCAGAGATTCCTGAAGATGCTGCCAAGGAGTATCGTATTTCAGTAGACCGCGCGCTGTTATACAGAAACTATTATACCTACTTATATGGCATGCCCATGAAACTAAAAGATCCGGGCACACAAATCGAAAAGGAGATAAAAAGAGTGAGGTTTAAAGGTTCACTCTATGATCGTATGCGTGTTACCTACGACCCAGAAGTTGGTGCCGATATTTGGTATTTCTATTTTAATCCTGATACGCATGCTTTAGAGGCCTATCAATTTTTCAAAGACGAAAGTAAGAATGATGGAGAGTACATTCTCTTCGAAGAGTTAAAAGAAATTGAAGGAGTAAAAATTCCAAAGATCAGACATTGGTATTATAATAGCGATGGCGGTTTTTTGGCGACGGATGTGTTGAAGTAGAAGGTAAAATTTGTTGTTCGATTGTAATTGTTTCAGGAGAATGTTAGATTTTTAGATTGGGGAATAAACAAAAAAAGTCGTCTTTGACAAGACGACTTTTTTTGCTCCCAAGAAAGAATCACTACTCGTTGCTTTTTGTGATTCTTTTCGTAATTCTACCTTTGGTGTTTTCAATCACCAAAGCTATCATGCCAGAAGGTAAGCCCGAAATATCGAGTTGTACTGATTTCTTATTTTTAACTTTAGTAGATTTCAACAATTGACCTGTCATGCCAAACATTTGAATCTTTGCCTCTTCTTGTTGATCAAATTCTATGACAATAAAGTTGCTTGCAGGATTCGGATATACTGTGCATTCGATGGCTTCCTTAAGGTCAATGCTTGAAGTCATCATTTCAATAACGAATTCGAAATCTGTTGTACATCCATTACCATCCGTTACACTGACCAGATGAGCACCGGGTGTAAGATCATTTGCGGTAAATCCCTGCTGCCCATTGTCCCAAACAATGATGAATGGACTTGTTCCTCCTGCAATGACGATTTCTGCAGATCCATTGGAATTCGAGGTTGCTTCTTGTGTGTTGATTTGTGTTTCATAGTCGAAGTCAAGATCTAGGGTGAATGCGGAGCTTGAGGTACAACCATTTTCTCCAGTTACTGTAACATTGTAATTTCCATTCACAGAAGCATCAATGGTTAAGTCTGTTGATGAAAATCCACCCGGCCCGGTCCATGAAATGGAAGCGAGCTCCAAATTGGATTCTAATTCGAAGAGTTGTGATTGGCTAGCGCAGTCGATGAATCCTGGATTTATAGTAAGTATTGGGGCTTCCCCATTGTCTTCTACTTCAAAGCTTTCTGAGACGGAACAATTGTTCGGACCAACTACAGTCAAGGTGTATATGCCACCTTCTGTCAATTCTATCTGACTGTCTACGCTGCTGAATCCATTGGGTCCACTCCATGATATATTTGCTCCAGCTGTATCGGTGATTCCTGTCAATGTTGCTACTGGGTTATTGCAGTCTATGTTTTCGCCTTGAATAGAAATTGTAGGCAATGAATCATCTACAGTAACTTCTACACTTGTGCTTATGCTACATCCGTCACTACTAGTTGCAGTCAACGTATACGTGCCAGGTTGGTCAACAACAGGATTTGGGTTGTTTGAGCTGAATCCTCCTGGGCCTGACCAACTTAAAGCATCTGTAGCATTGTCTGAACTTCCTGAAAGTTGTACTGAAACTTCGGTGCAACTCAATACGCCTCCTTCTGCGTTGACAATTGGAAGGTCAAACTCTATATTGACTTCTATTTCTGAAGTGGTAATGCAACCATTTGTACCCACAACGGTAACTGTGTACGTTCCATTCGTGGTTACTGTTATGTCTTCTGATGAAGAGACAAAACCATTTGGTCCCATCCAG
>JAHDDD010000380.1 GCA_020629535.1 Saprospiraceae bacterium | reverse complement strand
TTATTTAGGATTCAGTTGGTTTTCAATAAAGTTTGTTAATCGTAACATCCTCTCTCTTCATTTTCGTCATTTGATTAATGTATACCATTATGGTTTCTTCGGAATCATCTACAATTGGTATCATGAGACAATCTCCTTCCCAATAGCCGCCATCAATTGCAAGGACTTGAGATGAAGCCTGGACTCTTCCATGTCTTTTGTTTAGATTTTTCCCATTTTTCAATGGCAGCAATAAGTTAGGAACGTATTGATCTACGTTAAGACAAGACTTTAAAATGAATTGTCCGTTGTCTTTTACAACATTGAAATTCTTGGGGTCATTATCGGTAAATGAACTGAGTACCACCACAAAAACAGGTACGATCATTACCAAACAAAATTTGTATAGATTTCTCATGATATAGTAGAATTAGCTAAGTTTCTAATGTGTATTTAAATATTTGGATCTCAATAAATTTATTCTCTCAAAGTTCATGACTTCCATTTCTGGACAATCGTCATAAAATGGTTTGTCCAAAATGTTATTTTTCGGAAAAGACATCTTGAACAAATTCTTTTTCACAAAATGTGAGTATTGAAATTTTCTACAACAGTCATTCATTTCATTAAATTCAATCGACAGCTTTTCATAGTTTGATGGACTTCCAATAATCAATTTTTCAACTATGTGTTGCTCAATTCTATCTTCAGTCATATTAGGCGGATAAAATGTTCTCATCAAGTTGGAATTCAGGCCTGCAGCGATCATACCATCTCCAACACGAAGTGTTAGCTTGGCATCATCGTTATTTCTTTTGTCAACGACATTGACAATGATAATTCCATTTTTATCCAATTTAGAAATATATGTTTCGAATGCCTCCTTCGTATACAAGTGATACGGTTGGTCTTCTCCTGATGAAACATCCATTACAATCAAATCAAATATTTCATTTGTCTCATTCAGAAAATGTCTTCCATCATCTTCTACGAAGTGATACCAATTGGGGTCAATGCCAAAATATTTTTCAGCGATCATTGCTGTGCGTGGGTCGATGTCAACACCATATATGGTTTCATAACCAAGATCTCTTACTTCTTTGATTAGAGAGCCTGCTGCAATTCCGACGATGACGGCCTTTTTCCTTTTATTTGGCAATATGAGACTAGCAATGGTTCCGATTGCATGCGTATAAAGCATGGATGATTCGTAATTATTTATATCAACATGGCTTTGTAGAATTCCATTGTTTAATAGACCTCTATGATGTTCTCCTATATGGTATACTTCGATGTTTCCTAGTATACCTTCACTTTCGTATAACAATTTTGAATTGCCTGGAATGTGCTTGTGATGAAGGGAGTTTGCAGCCCAAGCTGAAGAAGCGAAAAGCAACATCGCAACTACCACTGAAACATACTTTTTTGCTTTGGCGAAATGAAGCATTGACACAAGGACACACAATCCTCCGGCAATGAGCGCAGTGATTTTTGTTCCAATCATTGGGACCAAAAACAATCCCACCACAAAGGTTCCCAATACTCCTCCGAGCGTAGAAACTGAATAAATGTTTCCTGATGCTAAACCTGCTTTGGCCTTTAAATCATTGAGTTGTTGGACCAATTGAGGGCTAATAGCACCAAATAGAATCAATGGAATTGAAATCAAAATGAATCCTCCAATGATTGAACCCATTGCAATGCCCATTCCCGTTAAGGGGCTTAAAATGAATTTGCTTATTAAAGGAATCACACTGACATAAATTCCTGCAATAAGTAAAAATGGTGTTACGTATTTGTTGTATAAGTCACGTTTGCAAATCTGTCCTCCCAGATAATAACCGATAAGCAATGAAAGCATTGTTACGCCCAAAACGGCGGTAATTACATATAAAGATCCTCCGAAAAAAGGTGCCATCAAACGAGCAGAAATAAGCTCAACACTCATGACTCCAATTCCTTCAACGAAGGCCAATATGTAAATCCAAAACTTCACTTATTCGTATAAATTTTCGGTATAGAAAGAATTGTATGCACGTTTCCAGCTCTTGGCAGGCTCGGCATATAATTTTGCCAATTTTGGCATATCATCATGTAAAATTTCCGCATCCTTGAGATTCAATCGGGAAGTGTTCAGTAACATACGATTGATATTGACTTCTCTGTCAAAGCCTGGTTCTGAGTACTTTGCTTCTGAGAAATCGAGCGGCCTTTCTGTTGCTACGAAAAGTAAATTTCTGTTCTCTTCTTTCCCTGGTGTAGCTATAAGACCTGCATTCCAGTCTTTTCGCTGCATGGTCTTCAAAACAGATCTTGCGGCATAACCTCTTTCGCCAGAAGTAAATCCATAGAAATTGGCTAGAAACAAACCATCTTCATTTAGAATATTTCTAATATCGTCTAATGCTTCCGAGGTTAATAAATGACCTGGAGCAGATTCACTTAAAAAGGTGTCAAAAATGACCACATCGTACTTTTTAGCACATGTTTTTATGTAATGTCTGGCATCATCAATGGTGATGACCTTATTCTTATCTAGTCCAAAATATTTCTTAGCATATTCATCGATGCGTTTATCAATCTCAACGATGTCATAATCAAACCCTAAACGATCTAATTGCATGGCAATGGTACCTCCTCCTAGTCCACAAAGTAGAACCTTTGAGCCCTTTGGATAGGTCGAAATGGTTGTAGGAATAATCGTTGACCAAGCCCAAATACTTGAATTTTCAGGATCATTAATGTCCATAAAAGTTTGAAGGGTATTGTTTACTACCAGGCCTCGGCCCATTTTACCTTTTTGTCCATACCATTCAGCATCGTGCTCAATGATTTTGATATTTCCTAATAGTCCATCACTTTCTTCGATGACTTTAAATTCGGGATTGTAGGTTTTGTTGGAAAAAACATTGACTGAAACAATAAGAACAAGTAATGTGGCCAAAACCAAACTCACTTTGTCTCTCGACAAGATCAAAAGTAAGAATGTTGATAAACCAAGTATTACTCCACCAACCAATGTCGAAATTTTGATTCCCAACTCAGGAATAAGATAGAATCCAGCTAAGAATGTTACAAATATTCCACCTAGAGTGGAAACCGAATACACCAGACCTGCAGTATTGCCTGCTGGCTTTTGGGTAGCGTTATTTATGATATTGATAAAAAGAGGAGAAGTACTGCCAAGGCAAACCAAAATTGGAAATAGAAAAAGTAATAAAGATATCGTGGCGCCCAGACCGAGAGACATATTGAGAAAAACCGGAAGTACAAGATTTGATATTAGCACCATCCCAGCTGTCAGAAGCGCTGCTGCAAGAAGCAAGTTTCGTAACATCTTGATATTTGAATCAAGATTTTTCTTTGCCAGTTGAGAACCTAGAAGATAACCACATGTGAGTCCACCAAGTGTAACAGCTAAGGTTGCTGCCCATACATGGATAGAAGTGCCAAAGTAAGGTGCCAGAAGTTTCGCAGCTGCCAGCTCAACAAGCATAACTGCTCCTCCTTCTAGAAAGGCTAGAATCCAGAATCTAGATGTATTTCTCAAGTAGGTGTTAGGTGTTAAATGTTATTCGAAATAGGCAATAAACTTTGCCAGTTTTACCACAACTGCCTTTTCAAATTGTAAATCAGCAAATCCCTCCGACTAATGCCTTCAAGAAGATTAACTAAATGTTAAATCCTCTTAATATCCTAAAAATAAGGATTGCTTAGCACAACAAAAAATTAAAATCGCTGTTTAGCGCCTATTTTAGAATTTTATATTTTTTACATATATAAAATACATAGGTAGAGTGGCATTATCTATGCCAAGTTTATTTAATATGAAGATTGGGCAATAAAAAAAGGTCACAGAAAACTGTGACCTCCAATTCAGTAGGGGTGAAAGGATTCGAACCTTCGACCCCTTGGTCCCAAACCAAGTGC
>JAHDDD010000379.1 GCA_020629535.1 Saprospiraceae bacterium | reverse complement strand
CAAAAATGGAATGTGGACATATCCTGACAATTTAGGAGAAGGGATCAACACACAGGGCAACGAAATTACACCTTATTGGAGAAATACTTTATTTCTCCAGTGATTTTCACTACGGACTAGGAGGCTTTGATCTGTTCAAAACCAATGTTGAAGACGGTCAATGGTTAAACCCATCAAATCTTGGAAATGGAGTTAATTCTCCAGAAGATGATCTGTTTTGTATCAAACACCCATCGACCGGAGAATTCTATGTTTCATCTAACCGTCTTGGTGGTAAAGGTGGACATGATATTTACATTTTGAAAGAATTGGAAATGATTCCAATCCAAGAAGAAATTTCAGCTGTTGAGCAGCCCGTAAAGAAGATAGAAGAAGCAACACCTCCACCTGCACATTCACTGGAAACAGTGGCAACAGACAATGCAAAGGAAAATGAGATAGCAAAAACTGTTGCAGCAACGCAAGAAGAGAAAGTAATTGTGAAAGCAGAAGCGAAAACAGAAGAAGTTGATTTGTCTAAATATTCAGACGACAATCCTCCAGCAGCAGTTGTCTTGGATGAAGTGGCAGAAACCAGAAAGCCAATGGCAACAACCAATAAGGTAACAACAAATACTTCAACCAGTGCAGTTACAAGCACGGCCAAGTATGGAAGTTCAAATGTTTCAGTTGCTTCAGCAAAATTGGTTTCATACGGAACAGTAATCAAAGCAAATAATCAGTCAGTTTACTTCATTCAACTGGCAGCCTTGTTCTCAAACAAAGCAAACTTACAAGAATTCAACAGAGTAGCAACACTTGGAAATCTTTACAAAATATACGAGTCCGCTGCGACAAAGATCAAGTTAGGTTATTACTATGATGAGTTTGAAGCGAAGAGAATTTTGAGAGAAGTTAGAAACATGGGCTTCACAGATGCATTCATCTCTTTCGTACCAATGAATACCAGCAATATGGAACTCATTGTTCCAGGTTCGGATACAACGGGGAATTTAAATTATACCAATAATAGTTCTTCCACCATCAGCAAGAAATACAAAGTGAGATTGGCTTCTTACTCTGATCCTTCATGGTTTGATTTGGGTAGTGTCTCAGATTTAGGAACCATCGAACAATGGACGAAAAGTGATTGGACCATTTTTGTATTAAGCGGATACAGTAATTATGAAAACGCAGAAACAGCACGTATCAGAGCTGTGAATCGAGGATATACAGATGCCAAAGTTGTATTAGACAACGGCGGTGTACTGGAAACTATACAAAGAAACTAAAGAATCAAGTTCAGAAGGTTTTCAATGAACGGGACTATTCATGGAATGGTCCCGTTTTTGTTTGCAGCACAGTTTTTGCACACTAAAAATTGAAAAGATTTATCATTGATTGTGGAAATCAAATTTGAAAACTTTATGTTTATTCTTTTGGAGTAAACCAAATACATTTTTCTGATGATCCAATACTTTCAACAAAAGGATGGAAAGTTAAGCATCGTCTCACAAGTTGAGGGCTGCGATTGGATACATCTGTCAAGTCCTCTCGACGCTACTGAGATTAAAAAACTATCCGACTCTCTAGAAATTCCTACAGACTTTATTACAGACTCACTCGATATTGATGAACGATCGAGGTATGAACGTGAAGATGATGCCAATTTCATATTATTAAATACGCCGATAGCAAATTCAGGTAAAAAGGAGTATGAAGCACTTTTCATCACCATTCCGATTGGTATAATTCTAAAAGAAGGATTGACGATAACAGTGACCCAAAAGGAGAATCCTGTTATCACACGATTCATGGAACAGAAGGTGAAAGGTTTTAATCCGAAGAACCAAGAACTTTTTGTGATTCAAATGTTTCAATACAATGTCTTCGAATTTTTAAATGCATTGAAGCAATTAAATTTACGGAGGAATTTGATGGAAGAAGAGTTGTATAATTCAAGTAGGAATGAAGAGCTGAAACAATTGCTGCGAATAGAGAAGAGTCTGGTCTATTTCGTCAATTCACTGTCATCGAATGATCTTTTGATGATGAAGATGAAAAGAACTGATTTTCTGAAAATCCGCGACAATGAAGAGTTCATGGACTTGTTTGAAGATGCAATCATTGACAACAGTCAGGCCTTAGAAATGTCAAATGTCTACACCAACATCTTGAGTGGAACAATGGAGGCTTACGCATCAATTGTATCCAATAACCTAAATACTTTTATCCACAGATTGACCATTGTTACGATCATCTTGATGGTACCAACTTTGGTTGCCAGTTTTTATGGGATGAATCTTGGACACTTACCTTTGAGTCAACATCCATATTCTTTCTACTTTTTGATTGCGATAAGTCTAATCATCGGATTCTTATTGATATGGTTTTTCCGAAGAGACCAAAAAATAGATAATTAATTCCTTTTTATCAGTTCTGATCGGGGCAGATGATCACCTCAATAAGACCATTGAATTCTGCTCCTTCATTCACTTCAAAACCTGGCAACAGCAATAGATGTTCTGTGGCTTTGAAGGTCACAGTATCGATGGTGATTTCGGCAGAAGATTCAATAGAAATGAGAGCTTCATAATTGCCTTGTAAAATTGGAGATTCGTGAATGATCAAATGTTCATCTGGGCAACAATCAATGCCAGTTATTTCAACTTGGGTAATGCAAGATGATTGGTTACCTGACTCGTCAATGGCCATCACAGCAATGTCAATGATTCCTGCATCATCACAGGTGATAAAATCTTTACTCAGAAAAACGGTATCTAATGCACAATCATCAAAACTACCCAAATCAAAAGACTGGATGTCTAAGACAACTTCCTGTCCGCTTTCAACGGTCAATGGGATAGGAGAGTTCATGGCTGGGATCGTCTTTTCGCTAAGGTATTGATGTATGTTCTTTCTAAAATTTATTCCATCATTTACCGGGTTGTAGTATGCGCTAAGATTCAATGTACCTAAAATAACTTGTCCTTTACCCCAACTAAATTCTACCAAAATGTCATGGTCTAGATCATTCTTCAATAAGGATAGATATGAAAAGTCGGATGGTCCCTGTAAAAATCCACCTGCAAGTGTACCCGAAAAATTATTGATATCAATCAAGTGAGGAGAATTAAAAACAGGGTGGTCCAATGAGTCTGTATACATATTCGTTTGAACTTGTCTATACAATTGGAAGCCGCCAAATCCGAAATTCATTCCATCACCTTCAGTTGGACCTGCGTTGATGAATATTGAATTTCCTAAATTGACCCAGTTTTCTATCAATGGTTGATTGTCTGAAAGAAATTGTTCAAGTTCATCAGCATTGTCATCCGTTCCTTCAAGATAAATGTAATTGTAGTTATCTGAAAATAATTTCTGAGGATCCAGATTTTCGTATTTTAATTGATGCCAATCAGCATTGAATACTCCATTCATTTCATGCAAATAATTGGTATGGTTGTATGGCAACCCAATTTCAGCATGTGCAAAACAAACATCCACTTCCGCACTTATACACAAAGCTTGTGGAGCAGAATTGTCTATCGGTGTTTCGATTATTTGAGGTGCAAGATCAAGAAAACAGGCCGCATCATTATCCGCGATGACTTTTACAAGATATTCGCCTGCTTCCAGATTTTGAAAATAACCATGACTTTGTGTAGTGAGCAAACTATCTTCAGCGTTATACAAATTGTAGTGAAATGATCGGCCGACAGGAGAATATACCGAAGAATATATGATAGCGTCCGAACTACCAGGACAAGAAGTATTCAATGAGTAAATTTGATTCACAGTCAAGTCACAGGGGATGAAGCATCCAGCATCACCCACAACCCGAATGTGTTTGCTAACGGAACTTGTATCCGTCGAGCTAAATACTGTTTGGGTTATCTCATATACTCCTTCTTCGCTGAAGGCTGGAAATGGATAT
>JAHDDD010000378.1 GCA_020629535.1 Saprospiraceae bacterium | reverse complement strand
CACCTTAGAGATTCAACATGAATGTTTGATCATCACACAGTCAGAAAATATTCCGGCTTCTGAAGAATCATTGACAGTCGCCACGTTACAATTGGAATCCCAAACAGCAAATATTCTCATTGAAGGAAGTGTAACTGATTGCACATATACGCCGGCGACCAATTCGTTTATCAATGTAGATTTTGGAGATGAAAAATTCCTTTTCCAAACAGAGAATGACGGCAGTTTTTCTCAGAGCTTTTCTAGGTGCAATGACCTTGATGCACAAATATTTGCCATCAATGAAGAAGATGATCAGGTCAGTGAAGCCATTGAAACAATTGTGAGAAACGAACTTGACCTTGGCGCCATCCAAACATGCCATGAAATAGAAGCAGGTTACGAAATTAGTTACCCTTCCATGAATTGGGTCGATGATTTGAACAACAATGTCAGTCATCAATGGACTGTAAGCACGGTAACAGATCAGGAAGATTTGAAATTTATCATTTCTCCGCGTATTATCAATGAGGATACTGAAGAAGTTCATTTCAGCGGAGCTTTTGTATTCGAGCAAGGTAGTAACATTGCAGAATATCAAATCAGATTCAATGGTCAAGGATTTGGAAGCTATGGAACTTGTGAAGTAGAAATCAAAAATCACAATGTTTTAAATAGCTACAGGTTTAAGAATCTGGAAGGAAATATTGAAATATTTGATCAAAGTATATACCCTGGAAACATCAATCAAGTAGAACTCAATGTGGTATATTATGATTAGTTAAAATTCAGGCAACCTTTGGTTGTCGCAAGATGGAAATGGATATAGTTAATTTGTTGTCAAGAATGAAACGTGGCGAGGAATCCGCTTTTAGGGATATGGTGTTCACCTATTCCAAGAGGCTGATGACTGTTTCCAGGATTTATGCCAAATCTGAAGAAGATGCAAAAGACATCCTACAAGATGCTTTTTTGACAGTCTATCAAAAGATTGAAAAATTTGATGCAGACAACGAGGCTGCCTTTTACACTTGGCTAAAACGTATTGTCATCAATAAGGCATTGAATAAGAATCAAAGAAAACATGTAACACATGAACATAGCCTAGACCAGATGGATTTTGATAAAGGAATCAACGAACAGGCCATTTCTAAAATGTCACATGAAGAAATAATGCAATTGATTTTCAACCTACCAGATGAACAAAGAAAAGTTTTTGGCTTGTATGTTATCGAAGGTTATTCTCACAAAGAAATTGGAGAAATGCTAAACATTACAGAAACAAATTCAAGAACACACTTACATAGATCACGACAGATTTTGCAGTACAAAATTAAAATCTCAAATAAAATCCTGACAGCATGAAGGAAAATGTAAAAAGGATACTCCGAGAACATGTTGAACAACATGAGTATGATATTGACCCGAGCGATATTTGGGCTGGCATGCAAGCCAAGCAAAAAAAAGATGATAGATCAAATAGATTTTTGATTTGGTTCTTTTTTGGCAGCATGCTACTAGTTGCCTTTGGAATTTGGAACTACAATCAACCAAAGAAAAACAACACAAAATCGGATGAAAGCATTCAACAAGTTGAAGCTACAAGTCAAATTGCTTCTGTTAAACAAACTCAACTTTCAAATAAATCTGAATCAACCGGCACGAACCACAAAAATATCTTAGACAATAAAATAAATAATACGATTGCTCAAGAAGATAAATCAGAAACAAACACACTGATTACAGCCAATATTTCATACTCAACTAGCAAGTTTAGCAATCGAACTACTCCCCCATCAAACAGCACAAACTCTTACAAGCTTCCTAGTTCATCAATCAGTACTGCCTCAAGTGTACAAGCACCATTCAGTGGAATCCAAAATACAGCAGAGGCTGAAGCCAATGAAGTAATTTCTTCTGAAAATAACACCATCAACATCTTAGATGAAACACAGACTCAAAGACCTAAGCTAGATTTAACAACTACTATTTCCCTACTACCACAGACTCCTATTTACCAAAATAGGAAATCAACACATACAATCTTACCGTCAATATCTATTGAAAGAGATAGGAACTGGTTTATTTCTTGTATAGGTAGCTATGGGTTCACAGCAAACACTTTGACCGCGCACAATCAATCAGGTGTTGCATTGACTGGTCAACGTGAAGCATTAACCACCCCTTTAGAATCACTTCATGCTGCGATTCATTTCGGAAGAAAGTTAACTCCGTTTTTAAAACTTTCCGCAGGGATAAAATACACGAGAATCAACAGTAAATTCGAATGGAATGGATCATACCTCTCTGATGAAAATGGAAATTTGGTGGATTCTACATTACCTGATTTCAACTTCTCTGCTGGTAACTTCTACCAAGAAGTCAACAGGAATGTGGTGAGCTATAATTATCACGAAGTATTGAGTATTCCGGTCCGATTACATCTATATAAAGAAAGGCATAAACTCTCTTATGGGATTTTCGGAGGCATCAATTTCCCAATCTCCAACAAGACTTTCGGTCACACACTAAACGAAGAATTGATTCCAATATCACTTTCGTCAATTGTAGAAAACTTTTCTCCTGAGCTTGAAACAGGCATCAGCTTGACCTACCAATTCACTCAGGGTTGGTCTTTGATCTCACAATGTAGTGTATCTCGAATTACTGTCAATGAAACAAATGCATCATCCGAGTTTAGGATGTTCAACATAGGACTTGGTCTTTCAAAAAGTTTATAGACTATCCTCTTTGAAAGTCTTTAATGGATTTATTAACAAATAAATCCATTTTGATTGCAACGAATGTAAGCCATGCTCAAATCTATAATCAGAGCGCTTAAAAATTATCATTTATTCATTATTAAAATTAAAAAATGAAAAGAAGTATTTGCTTTATCCTGTTTGGGATGTTTGTAACTGTGACTTCATTCTCGCAAGAGATACGATCATACGTTATAACTTCAGCAGGAGCAGCGATTATGAGTGACGGTGGAGGACTTTACTTATCAATTGGAGAACCTATGAATACGGAAATTCATGGAGGAGAGATCATGATTTCTCAAGGTTTCCTTCAAGTGAGTATTTCTGAGACCACCTCAAATGAAAATCTACTGGATGAGCCCATTCAGGTATTCCCTAACCCATCAGTTTCAATCTTGAATATAGAGATTCCTGAATTTGATGGATCCTACCGTTACGAATTATTTGATGCTTTAGGCAAAATGCATGACAAAGGTCAACTGGATGCAGCGTCAAATCAATTGAATTTGCAAAGTCAGTCACCTGGCACATACTACCTTAGAGTTACCAAAGCTGCAAAGGTCAGCAAAACGGTAAAGATTGTAAAACTATAATCGGATTGATCCGAATAAAACTATCATAGATGAAAAAAATATTACACATTTTGATATTCATGTCAGTTGGTTTGATAGGATTGATGGCTCAAGACGCCATACGCTATCAGGGAGTTGCTATGAATGAGCAAGGTGACATACTTTCAGAACAAGAAGTTGCTTTGCTGTTTACTATATTGAGAGATGGGCCTGATGGAACTTTCAGTTACATTGAGAGACATCTAACAACCACAAGTACAGCTGGCGCATTTGAAGTAAACATAGGTCAAGGGGAAGAAGTGGCAGGCACCTTTGCAGAAGTAAATTGGTCAACGGGATCATACTTTCTTGAAGTAGCATTGGATCCGGATGGAGGAACAAATTATCTATCTGTTGGTACCACAGAATTCCTTTCCGTACCATACGCTCAATACGCCACCACGGCACTTTATGGACCAAGGGGTGAAGACGGTATGGAAGGACCACAAGGACCCATTGGTCCGCAAGGACCAATGGGTCCTGCAGGAGCTCCGGGCGAAGGAGGCACACCAGGCCCACAAGGTGCCACTGGACCAATTGGTCCTCAGGGACCTCAAGGACCACAGGG
>JAHDDD010000021.1 GCA_020629535.1 Saprospiraceae bacterium | reverse complement strand
TCCCTGATCAAGTTTCCAAAGTCATACCGGTTTGGAATAATTCTCCAAACATGTGGCTAATTCGCACTTCTATAATCTACCAATTGAAATACAAAGAGGAAGTGGATAAAGAGTTGCTTTTCAAAAACATTAAAACCCATATTGGCTCAAAAGAATTCTTCATAAACAAAGCATCTGGTTGGGCGCTAAGACAACTTTCTAGATTTGATCCTGATGCTGTTCGAGATTTTATTCAAGAAAATCCGAATCTAGCAAACTTGACAATAAGAGAAGGATCAAAATATATATGATACAATAATGCCGAATTCTCACCGTTTTCCATTGCGTAGTTTAGGCTAAAACTATGCAATATGAAAAATATCATCAATGTGTGCCTTTTGGCATGCACCTTCAACACATTTGTAACCGCTCAAATTGTACCTGAAAAAGTAGGACTTGTATTTTCCGCAGGTACAAGAATGTCCGAATTTCAACTCGATGCAGAAACAAATAAAACAATAAAAAATTTAGGCCGGGCCAACAGATTAGGTGGAAGAATTTCCTTCGGGCTAAATTGTAGATTGTCCTTCGAGACAGGATTGTACGCAGATTTTGGACGACATAGATTCTCTCAGCCTTCTAGATCAGGTGCTTTGTTGGGTGGAGCCAAAGGACAGTTTGCCAATGGCGAATATTCTTATTTTGCTGAACATCAATATCTCAATTTTACTCTACCATTGACGCTTACAGTCAGAACCTTCATCAGCGGAAGTTGTGTTACTTATGCAAGACTTTCTTACAATAGTATTTTCAATATGATTCAGCAAAACAATTACCAACAATCTGATCCTGACATTGGACTGGGCTACAATAATGGGTTGTATGGTGGAAGACAACTGGTAAAGAAAGCAAGCTATCAAGGGTCGGCCGTCGAATTTGCTTTTGGTAATTTTTGGGAAGTAAAAAGTCTGAATGCACTTTTTTGCATTGAGCCAAGGGTCAATATTATGACCCAACAAAGAGGAGAAACTTCCGGATCTGTTTATGGTGCTCCTTTTACTGAGAACAGATTGTTTTTGAATGGATTTGGAATTGAATTGATGTTGTACAAAAATTTAAACAGTTGATGATAGAAACAAACCAAACAAAAAAAGGCTGATCTTTGATCAGCCTTTTTTGTTAGTTGAAATATTGTCATCTTCTTATTTTGAAGGTGTCAATTCTTCAATCAATCTGTCTGCTTTATAAACATATTTCAATGCTGCATAAATTCCTCCAGCATGCACAGAAACAGTTCTATTGAATTCTTCATCAAAAATGAAATTACCTGGTAGAGATTCGATATTCCCATCGAAAATAAGTCCTACAGCTTCACCAGCTTTGTTGATCAACGGACTTCCTGAATTTCCACCAATGATATCATTTGTTGAAACAATATTGACTGGAGACTTCAGAAGTTCCATGCTTGGATTCTGCCACTTTTCAGGCAAGTCCCAAGGGTAAGCTTGCTCATTTGAATAGTGTCTGTCGTACATTCCAAAGAAAGTCGTTTTCCAAGGCGCTGTAGTGCCATTATAATCATATTGCTTGATGACTCCATCAGAAATTCTCAAAGTAAATGTCGCATCAGGTGGCAATTTATCTCCAAGTACATTGAATGCTTGATTTGCAATCTTAGCTTCTAGAGCTTGAATTTCAGGTGTGTTTTTCTGGTATACTGCCACACCTTTTTGGAATTCAGGAATTAGCGCACGACTCATTTTCAAAAATGGATCGTCACTTTTCATGAACTTCTTTTTCTTACCCATCAACTTTTCTGCTTTAGCAGCATCTGAAGTAAAAACAGAATTGGAGATGGCATTTTCTACAAATACTTCTGGACGAATTTTACCCATCAGATTGTTCAGCACTTTGTTTCCCGCTGGAATGTAGGCAATCAACTCTTTGAAGACGGTAACCAATCTTTTCTTTTCTCCAGGTGCCCCAAGTACTTTTGCGATATCAAGCAATGCTGTTCTTTGGTCTGCTAAATCTGCTTCTTCAGCATCATTGGCAAGCATATCTTCATAACCAGCCAACTGATGAATGAAATCCAATCCTTTTCCTCTGTATGGAGAAGGCGACATATTAACCACTGACCAAGCATGAGGCTTCAATTCGTTTGTCAATTCTGCCAACCTGTCCCAATGATTCAAATCAGGTGATGATTTTCTGATCTTATTTTCCATGTCAATTTTTCTTTGAAAAAGATCAGGATCATTTAGCCCTTTGACAATACCTGTATAAGCTTTGCTTCCATTTGCCAAATTATTTATGGTTCCATAAAGCTCTTGAGCTTCTCTTTCTTTGGCGGGATCTTTCAACAGCTCTGCATAATCTTCTTTCAAAAGGGCAATTCTGTTATTGATAAAGTCCAAGGTCATTTTATATCTGTAGTCTCTATCATATTCTAGCTCGGCAACTGTTCTGTATCTTTCAGTTCTTCCCGGATTACCTACAACAAATACAGGCGTACCGTTCTCAAGTCCATCTGGATTAAATTCAAGGTAATTATCTGAGCTGTTGATAGGATTTCCTACGGCATCATATGCTCTCCAAAAAGTAAAATCAAGATTATATCTAGGATAAGTGAAATTATCTGGATCTCCACCATAAAAACCAATACTATTTTCAGGAATGCATACCAAACGAATATCGTCATACCGTGTGTATCCGTAAATTGAGAATCTGGCGCCACTGTAATAATTTACAACTTGCAACCTGAGTCCTTGCCATCCTTCTTTTTCACCGTATTCCGCTTTGATTTTTTCAATAGCGGCTTGTTTTAGGGCTTGACCTTCCGCGTCATCATTGGCATCTTTAGCAGCAGCCAATACATCTTCGGTTATATCAGCCGTTTGAATTAATTGCTCCACATAGAGCCCTTCAATTTTTCTTTCGTCACCCAAATTGGTTGCATAAAAACCATTTTTATCAAAATTTTCATTCTCAATTTGCGCTTTGATCGCCTCATCTCTTGAGCAATGATGATTGGTCATTATCAATCCATCAGGAGAAACAAATGATGCTGAGCACCAACTTGCAAATCTCAAAGATGATTTTTGAACATCGTCAAACCAATCATCTCCAGGATCAAAATCATAGGCCTCTTTAAACCACTCTTTTGGAGGATTTTCAAAAGTCCACATTCGTCCAAAATCAAAAACGCTTGCTTCTTTGGCTTGAGAAAAACTTTGTTGGGTAATTAGACCCAAACACAAAACCCAAACGATTTTTAAAAAAGAATTAGAGTTCATTTCAATGATATTTTTACTTAGAATTATATTAATTTAATAAAGCCAAAAGCCTTTATAGAATTGATTAGCAGGGGCGTCCAAAGATACAATTATATATGCTTTTCAGTATAATATTTAGACTTTGGTTCCTATCGAATTTGATTTAAAATGGTCTTAACTTTTTCCACTTGTTCTTGATTAACATCCAAGTGTGTAACAAAGCGCAAAGTCTGAGGACCAAAAGCAACAGCATGAATGTCTTTTTCTTTTAATTTTTCAAGGAATACATCTCCTGGCATATCTTTCTTGAGATCAAAAATGACGATGTTGGTTTGAACCGGTCTGACAGATTCAACATAAGGTTGGTTCATAAGACATTCACCAAGTTCTCTTGCTCTTTGATTGTCAATGCTTAAACGATCTATATTGTTCTCAAGGGCATACAATCCGGCGGCAGCTAAATATCCTGCTTGTCTCATTCCGCCTCCCATGGCCTTCCTAAATCTCCTTGCACTTTTGATAAATTCATGACTACCCAATAGCACAGAACCGACTGGACTTCCCAAACCTTTAGATAAGCAAATTGAAATGGAGTCAAACAGGGTTCCAACTTTAATTGCATCATCATGTGTCTCCACAAGGACATTGAAAACTCTTGCACCATCTAAATGTAAAATCAATCCATTCTTTTCACATACTTTCTTAATCTCTAACATTTCATTGTAGGTGTACATTGCTCCTCCACCTATGTTGCAAGAATTTTCGATCACCACCAATTTTGATTTTGGCAACCAATCAAATGAAGGGTTTATACTCGCCTCAATTTGGTCTGGAGTAATCTTACCATTGGTTCCCTGAATTAATTTGATGGCTATTCCAGAATTATAAGCATAGCCTCCGTTTTCAGAACGGTATACATGACTTGTATGATCACAAATCAACTCATCCATTGGGACTGTATGAGTCTTTATGGCTATCTGATTGGTCATGGTCCCAGATGGGCAAAATAGACCAGCTTCTTGCCCAAACATCCCTGCCAATGCATTTTGTAAAGCATTGACAGTGGGATCAGCACCAAAAACATCATCTCCCACCTCGGCTTTCATCATGGCTTCAAGCATAGCCGCAGTAGGCTTAGTCGTCGTATCACTTATGAGATTTATCAAGAGTCTTCCTAATTTTATTTGAAATTACTTTGAGAAAAGGTAAATTTATCCAAAGATACTCGATACGATGTCTTTTTCTTATGAATACTTCAAGTCTGCATTTTCTGTAGACAACGTCATTTTTGGATTTGATAAAACCGATCTAAATGTACTCCTTATAAAAAGGGGAGAGGAACCGTTTGTAGGTGACTGGGCACTGCCTGGTGCCCTTGTGCTTCCTGACGAAGATTTGGATGAATCTGCCAACCGAATTCTCAAAGATCTTACTGGACTTGAAAATGTCTACCTCAAACAAGTGCATACTTTCGGAGCTGTAGAACGACACCCAAAAGGACGTGTAATTACTGTCGCATATTTCTCTTTGGTCAATACTACTGATCTGAAACCAGTGGCTGCCTCTTTCGCAAAAGAAATTAAATGGACCAGAATACAAGACATTGATAGTTTGGCATTTGATCACCATAAAATTATGGCTACCTGCCTCAAGAAACTACAAGAAGAACTGAGATTTAAACCCATAGGATTTGAGCTACTTCCTGAAAAATTCACACTTACAGAACTTCAACAATTGTATGAAGCTGTGCTGGGTACTGAACTCGACAAACGAAATTTCCGGAAAAAGGTTTCCAAAATGAAGATCATCAAAGATCTCAATTTATACCAAGAAGGGGTAGCACACAGGCCAGCTCGATTGTATTCTTTTGATGAAGAATATTATGAAGAGGCCGTGGAGAATGGTGTTACTTTTGAGCTCTGATTTATTCGTTCATATTTTCCTTTTCCAGGAATGAGGCATTCAAAGTAACAGCTACTGTTTGCGCCAAAAAATAAGACCGTGACATCATAATGTAGCCTTTATAATCACTAATCTCTCCCCAGCTGTTTTTAATGATGTAGAATTTCTCACCATTTTCCGATTCAGCTATGCCCACCATATGCATCAAATGGTCATCTGTTGTTGAATAGGTCTCGAATGCCATTTGTCGATCTTCCTGGCTTACTTCTTTCTCAGCACAAGGCTTATCAAAACAAGATTCAGAAAACTCAATGGGATTGATTGCCAGTCCTCTTTTTGCTGCAAAGCCCTTTTCTGATACATCACCATCCCAAACCACAGAATGACCTTCAGTCAATGCTTTATCGACCAATGATTCTAATCTTTCAATAGGCATATTCAAATATGATTGATTGGAATAATTGTCTGGTATCTCCAATACAAACTCACTGCCAAATGGATGATGGGTATACGATGTAATATTCACATAATGATCAGGAACCAAACCAAGATGATCCATGTAATCTGGTGCAGTAAATTTCTTTTCATCTACCAAAACCTCGTCGATTCGTATGCCCAGGTGATTGTCAATGATTGAGTCAAATTGCATTTCCCAATTTTGAGGCACCTCCATTCTCGCTATAATGGTATCCAGATAAGTCTTAAGATCATTGAACATTTCCTTATGGTTGTGTTCGTCCGTCTTCATACCTGAATAAACATTTTCAGGGACAACTCCTACTCGATTTGCAGCATTGAGCATATCATGAGCCAATGCACCTTCTGAAAAATTTGCCTTGCCTTGTCTTAAAATATAATTCCTTGCTTTGTCTTTGTAGACGTTTCTAACAATCCACATTTCAGACAGATCAGCATTTTCTTCTCTCTTTCTCAATAATTCTGATTCTAAGAAAGAAACCGTCGCAAATGACCAGCAAGTACCGGTCTTGCCTTGAGACTTTACGGGTGTATTGTCTACCTGATGTATGACTTTAAAATCATACTGTCCATAAATAGTTGATAATGGGAGAAAAAATAAAATGGTAAATAAAAAGTAGAAAAGCGCTCTCAAATCTAACATAGACTGTAGTTTACTAATTAGTGGGGCTGGACAAAAGTAAGGTATTTTATATATGATTGCCCGAAAAGAACAACTTTTGTCAATTGGGATAGCTCAATTGATTTATCTTTGCACCTTATGGAATTTATTAGAAATTTTTGTGTGATTGCTCACATTGATCATGGAAAGAGTACTCTTTCAGATAGATTGCTGGAGGAAACCAAAACCATATCAGAAAGGCAGATGAAGAATCAAGCTTTAGACGATATGGATCTGGAGCGTGAAAGGGGCATCACCATTAAGAGCCATGCGATACAAATGTATTATAACCATACAAATGGTAAAAGATATACATTAAACCTCATCGATACACCTGGACATGTTGATTTCTCATATGAAGTTTCAAGATCCATAGCAGCTTGTGAAGGAGCATTGCTTTTGGTAGATGCTTCACAAGGTATTCAAGCACAAACCATTTCCAATCTATACCTTGCCTTGGAGCACGACCTTGAGATCATTCCCATATTGAATAAGGTGGATATGGAAAGCGCTATGATCGAAGAAGTGTCAGATCAAATCATTGACTTGATCGGCTGTGACCCTGAGGATATTATTCACGCTAGTGGCAAAACAGGAATTGGAATCCAAGACATCCTTTCTGCTTGCGTCAAACGTATACCAGCTCCGCAAGGTGATCCGAATGGACCATTACAAGCATTGATTTTTGATTCAATGTTTAATCCATTCAGAGGTGTAATCGCCTATTACAGAATCTTAAATGGCGAAATATCCAAAGGAGAAAAAGTACGATTTGTGAACACAGGCAAAGAGTATTTCGCAGATGAGATTGGGATTCTTCAACTCTCTCAAATACCTAAGAACAAATTGTCGACCGGAAATGTAGGATACATCATCACTGGTATAAAAGAAAGTAAGGAGATTAAAGTAGGTGATACGATTACCTCATTTGAAAATCCTTGCGAAAATGCGATCCAAGGATTCGAAGATGTAAAGCCAATGGTTTTCGCAGGTATTTATCCGATTGAAAACGAAGACTTTGAAGACCTGAGAGAAAGCATGGAAAAGCTGCAGCTCAATGATGCTTCACTGGTATTCGAACCAGAGTCTTCAATTGCCCTTGGATTTGGTTTCAGATGCGGATTTCTAGGAATGCTGCATTTAGAAATCATTCAAGAAAGACTTTCAAGAGAGTTTGATCAGGAAGTCATTACCACGGTACCTAACGTATCGTATATGGCATACACGAAAAAAGGAGTAGAATTAAAAATCAATACACCCAATGATCTTCCAGACCCGACATTGCTCGAAAGAGTAGAAGAACCATATATCAGAGCACAAATCATTTCAAAACCAGAATACATTGGTCCTATCATGAGTCTCTGCATGGACAAGAGAGGCATGATGACCAAACAAAACTATCTCACTCCCGAAAGAATCGAAATGACTTTCGAGATGCCACTGGCAGAAATTGTTTTTGACTTTTATGACAGGTTAAAATCCATCAGTAGGGGATATGCGTCATTTGACTATGCTGTTCAAGAATACCGCGCATCTGATTTGGTCAAACTTGACATTAGATTAAATGGTGAATCTGTAGATGCACTGTCATCATTGGTGCATAGAGAAAAAGCCGAAAGCTTTGGAAGACGAATTTGCAAAAAACTCAAAGAGCTTTTACCGCGTCAGCAATTTATGATCGCCATTCAGGCGTCTATTGGTGCAAAGATTATCGCTCGTGAAACCATATCAGCACTAAGAAAAGATGTTACCGCAAAGTGTTATGGTGGTGATATTACGCGAAAGCGTAAACTTCTAGAAAAGCAGAAAAAAGGAAAGAAGAAAATGCGTCAAATTGGAACAGTACAAGTTCCGCAAAAGACCTTCCTTGAAGTACTCAAGATTAACGAATAGAAGCTAGTCTTTTAAAATAAATTCGAAAGACAGAAATTTCATGATTTGATTCCCATTGGCATCGAGGTTTTTGAGAATGATGTCAACGTCAACCGTTTCTGATTCTTCCTTTTCAGTACTATCAAATTTTACATGTATGGTAGCTTTTTCTCCTGGAGGAATAGGAGATGATGGATAGTCTAGCGTCGTGCACTCACAACCAGAAACAATTTCTATTTCAGCTGCTTCTTTTCCTGTGTTAACAAACGTGTACGAAGTATCGATGACGGCACCTCTTTCAATTTCTCCAAAATCCAAGTGTTCATGCTCAAAAGTCATGATAGGGCCTTCAAATTCAATGATCCTGTCTTGAGCATTGATAGAGAGGGTAACAAAGAGAAAAATTAAGGTATAGAATAATTTCATGAGATTCATGTTCATTTCAGTTGCAAAGATGAGGGGAAATACACATTCATATTATTAATAAGACGTTAAATATTCCCTTCTAAGATCCTACTTACTACCAATGGCATGCCAACACTGGCCTTTTCGGAAATAACTTGAAGTCTGTCACCCAAAACTGAAAGTTCAAAATTGATCTGCGGTTTTGGATCGACGTAAAAAATCTTCCCATCAGCAGGAAGATAACTTATCAACCCAGCAGCAGGATACACTTGCATGGAAGTGCCTACAATAATGGCAATGTTTGCGTCATAAATTTCTCTCGCAGCCACTCCAAGCATTGGAACTTCCTCACCAAACCAAACAATGTGAGGACGGAGTTGATGCCCCTTTTCACATGTATCTCCCAGATTTAAATCACCGGGCCAATCGTAAATCAATGCTGGATCACCCAAACTCCTCACCTTACGTAATTCACCGTGCAGGTGTATGATATTATGATTGCCCGCACGCTCATGAAGGTCATCCACATTTTGGGTGATGACCACCACTTGATGATCTTCTTGCAAATCATTGATGCTTGTGTGACCGAGATTTGGCTCTACAGTATGCAATTGTGCTCTTCTTTGATTATAAAAATCTAAAACCAACTCTTGATTTTTTTGCCATCCTTGTGGAGATGCCACTTCCATAACATCATGACCTTCCCAAAGACCATCTGCATCACGAAATGTCTTGATTCCACTTTCCGCAGAAATACCAGCGCCACTCAATACTACTATCTTCATATGATTGTTTTTTCAATGTATAAATCTCGTAAAAAATCAGCAATGTGCTCAATTATGTCACTTGATATCATGCTCATTTCTCCAAACTTTTTTGCCGCCAGGTCTCCTGACATTCCGTGAACAAATGTTCCAATCAAGGCTGTATCGATAGAGGAATATCCTTGACTAAAAAGTCCAGCTAATATTCCTGTCAATACATCACCAGAACCTCCAGTGGCCATTCCCGAGTTTCCAGTTGAATTGAAATACACTTTTCCTTGTGGCGTGGAAATACTACTGAAACGACCTTTTAAGATAATATAAATGCTATGCTTTAAGGACATTTCTTTTTGCTTTTGAAGCCTCTTTTCATCGCTATCACATTGACCGAATAAACGATGAAATTCTTTTACATGTGGCGTAAGAATTGAATTTTGAGGAAGCAATTTTAGCAATGATTTTTCAGCGACAATATTCAATGCATCTGCATCCATGATCAATGGGATCTCAGAATTCGAAAGTAGATTTTGTATAAATGAAACTTGCTCCAAATCCGTTCCCAGACCAGGTCCTACAGCTATAGCATCATATGGACTAAAATCAAAATTGTTATCAAAATCTTCGAAGTACCGTTGCTGAGCGATGGGTAGCTGCTCGTAGAAGAAATCTTGTTTTTCTTGTGAGATCATCAATGTTAATTTACCCAAACCAGATCTTGCGGCCGCCAATGCCATCAACAATAATGCACCATAAGAACCTTTTGATCCACCAATCAATAGGCAATGTCCATAATGCCCTTTGTGTGAAGAAGCATTGCGTCTTTGTATAAGTTCGACGATTCCACTTCTAGTCATCCATTGATAATCAAAGTTCTTATCGACAAGAAACTCCTGATCAAGAGGTATATGTATAATCTTCACTTTACCAGTAAATTTTGCATTAGAAGGGTAGAGTAATACTGGTTTGGGGACTTCAAATGAAGGTGTAAGAGTTGCCCTCATAATACTTCCATTGGTAGGGATTTCTGTCGTGAGTCCACTGGGGAGGTCAACGGAAATTACGCAAACATTAGCAGCATTGATCCGGTCAATGGCAAGCGAGTAAGGCATTCCAATTTCCCGATTAAGACCATAACCAAACAAGCAATCAATGACTAGGAATTCTTGCGTTAATTCTAGATTTTCGAGCTTTGAAAGATCATTGATTTTATTTGGGAATTTTTGTTTGAACTTGGACAAATTATGCTCAGCATCTTGACTGAATTTGGCTTCAGCGTGCGTAAATACCGTCACATCATGGTCCAATTCTTGAAGTTTTTGCGCCAATAAAAACCCATCTCCACCATTGTTTCCAGGCCCGCAAAGGACCAAGATGTGATTAAAATTGGTGAGGATTTCTTCTGCTAATAGATATTTTAATAGCGAATTCACTGCATTTTCCATCAAGTCTAAGGATGAAATCTTCTGAGATTCGATGGTATAACTATCCCATTCAATTAAATCCTTTTTACTCAAGACAGGAGGAAAAGCCATGATTAGTAGTTATTAATACCTATAGTTATTTTATAAAATTAGAGGTTTCCCCTGAGAAAAGGCTGTTCATTTCGTTTTACCTTGAATCATGAAGAAAGGGTGAATAATTACCTAAAAATGAGCGAATTAGCATAGTTTTTGTACTTTTACCCGTGTATGATTAGCTCCAGTCCGAAGAGATTGGACCAGAGCTGCATATATATTATAAATATTTGTAATATAACTAACTTTAACCTATCCTGAGATGAAATACAAAAAGATAATATTCTTTTGTATTGCTTTTGGTGCCTTACTGCATAGCAGCAGTGGACAGGACTTGCATTATAGCCAATTCTATAATGCTCCGACTTCAATCAGTCCTGCACTTACCGGCATCTTCAACGGCGATAAAAGGATTCAGGCATCCCTGAGAGACCAGTGGCGATCCGTCCCAGTGCCATGGTTCACCTTTACTGTGGGTTATGACCAAAAGGTCTATCTCTCAAAATCTGAAAATACCTTCCTTGGCTTAGGAGGATTTTTCAATTATGACAAACAAGGAGATTCAAATCTCAATCTTGCGAGCATCAACCTGAGTGGTTCGATCTCAAGAATTTTGTCAAAAAGGCACATCCTCACTGGAGGATTAACACTCGGATATTCCACCAAAGGCTTTAATGATCAAGATCTCAGATGGGATGAGCAATGGAATGGACTATCTTACGATCCTAATCTTCAAAGTGGCGAAAGCTTCAATCTCAATCGTTTCGGATATTTGGAAACTGCTCTAGGTCTCAACTACCGCTACCAAAAAACCTCCCGAACCAAGATGGATCTTGGTATTGCAGGGTGGCATCTCACAAAACCAGAAGATACATTTTACAGCAGAGCCAATCCTCAGAAATTGCCTATCAGACTGGCAATTTATGGAATCGGAAGCATTGAACTAGCTGATAGACTTGATCTGCAGCTTGATGTTTTAGCACAAGATCAGGGGGAATACAACGAGATAATACTAGGTGGATACGTTAATATTTATCTTAACGAGCAAAGAGGAAAAGAGACCAGTTTAAGGCTTGGACTTGGCTACAGGACTAACTTTCCTCCTTCGACTGTTGACAGAACTTCGAAAGCATTGTTCCCAAAAATTGCTCTCGAATGGCAACGAAGGTTCTTCATTGCTGCAAGTTATGATATAGACTTGTCTGAATTTAATCAGCATACGAACTATAGAGGTGGTCCTGAGATTCACTTCAACTATCTGATAACTGATGTGAAACCTTTGAAACAGTTCAAAGTTTGCCCGATTTACTAAGAAGTTAAGAAACCATCCCGAACAATGAAAATTAAAACTTTATATACAATCTTACTCTTTCTGGTGCTTGGTGAAATGAGTTTTGCCCAGACTCAAAAAGCATGGATAGAGGCGGCAGAACTGGCCCTCCAAAATAAGGAGTATTACGAGGCCATGAACTACTACAAGACCGCGTTGGAATTTGACACATCAGATGTCAATATTACCTACGCTACTGCCGAAGCTGCTAGGAATTTCAGTGCATATTCTTATGCAGCAGAAAACTACAAAAGAACCCTCGAATTGGATTCAGATAATGATTTCCCACTAAGCCAATTTCACCTGGCTGAGATGTACCAAAGAATGGGAAAATACGAAAAGGCTAAAATGACTTATGAACTGTATTTGAGCGAAAATAATGGAGATGAAGCGTATTACAGTCAAAAGGCAGCCAAAGAAATAGAAGCATGTGATTGGGCAATTTCAATGGAAGATCAAGTCTATGATTACTATAAGGTAGAAAACATGGGCGGTGAGGTGAATACTGAATATTCTGAATTTGGTGCCTCTAAAGTCGATGACGAATTGTATTACTCTTCTTTAAGGTTTGATAATCCAGAAGATCTTGACAGTCCTGACAAGCATTTGAGTAAATTACTTATCTCGGATTTGGAAGCAGGTGGTTCTTCAGTAATAGATGGTGCTATCAACAATTCTAACTCACTAGTAGCACATACAGCATTCAACATGAACAAAACACGAATCTATTATACGATTTGTGACTATATAAATGCATACGACATACGTTGCGACTTGTATTACAGACCTATTGACGAAGATGGAGAGTTTGGGGAAGCAAATAAACTACCTGCTCCTATCAACGGTGATGAATTCACGAGTACACAACCTGCCCTTGGATATGACAAAGAAACTGGAAGAGAGTTGCTCTTTTTCGTTTCTGATCGAGATGGAGGTGCAGGAAAACTTGATATTTGGTACACAGCAATTGAATCAGCCACAGATTTTTCTGATCCTGTGAATGTGGATGATGTAAACACTTCCGAAAATGAAATCACTCCATTTGTACACAAAGAGAGTTCGACTTTCTATTTCAGTTCAGATGGCTATCTTGGCATGGGCGGGTATGACATATACAGGTCAGATTGCACTGAAGAAGGCAGATTTTTGAATGTTGAAAACATGGGTGCTCCGGTCAATTCAAGTTACAATGATGTCTATTACAATTTGAATGCTGACGGCGATGAAGCCTTCATGTCCTCTAATAGAGTAGGATCTCAATATCTCGAAGATCAGGTAGAAGCTTGTTGCTATGATATATATCGTGTAGACATTGAAGAATACGATGTCATATTTAATGCCATCACTTTCAACAAAAGCACTGAAGATTCTTTGATTAATACGACAGTAAGAATCATAGATGCTGGTACAAACGAGGAAATTGCATCCATCACAAATCCTGATGACAATGACCATATTTTTACCTTGCCTTCAAACAGAGATTATATTGTAATAGCTGAGAAACAAGGCTACAGTTCAGATACAATCTCTCTCTCCACTCGAAATTTAAAGCCGAATGAAGAGATTGTAAAGAAATTATATCTCGAACCACAATACATTCAGTTGGATCTTACCACTTTTGATCGCGAGTCAAAAGGAGATCTTACAGGTGTCACCATCATTTTAGAGGACCTCACAGATCCTTCTAATCCAGACGTAATAAGACTCAATGAACTTGGCAATGACTTCACATTTGAGTTGGATCATTGCAAGAAATATAGGATAACGGCCTTCAAGGACGGATATGAATCCGAGACCATGATCATTGACACTTGTGATCCTAATATAGAAGGATTGATTTCTAAAGAAATGTTCTTAGGTAAGCCAAACTTGAGTTTGTATTTGCCAGTGACATTGTACTTTGATAATGACTATCCAAATCCAAAAAGTAGGAACATGTATACATTGGATAATTATACATCAACCTACTTCCCTTATTATTCAAAGAAAGAAGAGTTTAAAGACAAATATTCAAATCCCCTTAATGGTGATATTAAATACTCTGCTTCACAGGAAATTGAATATTTCTTTGAAAATGAGGTTAAAGGAGAATACAATAAGATGCAGGTCTTTTTTGACAAGTTGTTAGAGAGACTTCGTAATGGTGATAAATTTGAAGTTGCGATTAAAGGATTTGCAAGTCCAAAATCCAATAACAAATACAACCTAGCGTTAGGCCAACGAAGGGTGTACAGTGTAAGGAATGAACTCCGCGATTTTGCAGGTGGAGCATTTGCTTCCTTCCTTGACGAGGGTCAGCTGATATTAAGTGATGTTTCCTTTGGTGAGGAACTTGCACCTGCCAGTGTCAGCGATAGTCATTCTAATGTGAGAAAATCCATTTACAGTCCTGAAGCTTCTCGAGAAAGAAAAGCTCAGATTGTTAGTGTAAGAAAATTAAATTAAAAAAGGTACAAGCAGAATATTATGAAGCTTAATGCATTCAATCACGTAGTACTCATTGTATTTACATTTTGCTTAGGGTGTTTGATACCTTCTCAGCTTATGGCGCAATGTGCCTCTGAAAATGTAGATACCGATTTCCATTTCGATATGGATGATTGTATTTCGAATACGATCACGGGTACCAATATGGATTATTCAGAATTTGTTGCAGCACCTTCGACCTCAGAATGTGGTGACCAGATAATGGTGAGCAACGTTTACAGAAACAATCCCACAGAGAATCCTCATTCTTGTACTCCAGGTGTAAATGACACACCAGGTATGTGTATTCCTTACGAAAGGTCTTGCACCTATACACCAGGAACTGATGCGGCAGTCAGAATTGATGTTTTAGCAAGCCAAGGGAGCGGAATTACTGGTTTGAGTTTTTATGAATTAGCGCCTGAAGAATTTAATTATATCGGCGGAATTTCTGGTCCAAATGATTATCCTACTTTGTATGCTATAAGAATCCTTGCCAATGGCACAGAGATTTATAGTGAAACTGATATTCCAACAACACAAGAATGGAGCTTGGAAACTTTTAACTTCGAAGGAGTCGAAGGGTTTGTGGCCACTGAAATGACAAATTATAGCATAGAATTGACAGCATATTGTGCAAGTGGTGTTTCCGGTGGAATCGCTGTTTGGGATTTAGATGAAATCACTGTTCATACAGTTTGCGGTGCAGGCGTTGATCCATACGGAGGAGACCTAGAAATCGCAGATGGTGCAGGAAATACTGGCAACGGCGATGAGTTTGTCTTTTGTGTTGGAGATGGAACGGCAAATATTATTCTTAATGAAGACATAGTAGTTACAAATGCTCTTGGATCGAATGAAACTTGGGTTGTAACTGATGAAGATGGCGTTATTTTGGCCATTACAGATGACCTTTCATCTGTTGATTTTGATGAATTGGGCGTAGGTTTTAATGCTTGTCTGATTTGGAATCTAGCTTACGAAGATATCGTAGGTCTAGAAGTTGGCAACAATGCATTGACCGATCTTTCCGGATGTTACGGATTATCAGGAAATGCTATTTCAGTTGGTAAGAGTCAGCCCGTAATTGCTGATTATGAAGTACAGGTTGAAAGTTGTGATGGTAGCACTGTTACATTGGTATTCACAAGTACATCTTCAGATGCTACTCCAGGATCCACAATCGTCTCAAATGATTGGTTAATCACTATCAATGGAGTTGCAGGTGTTCATTCAGGATCACCAGTTGTGATCACAGTCAATGATACCGATCAAATTAGTGTTGAACTTATTTCAGAAAGTTCTACAGGATGTGAAGGAGTTTTGATCGACTCGGATGGATTCAATGTAATGGATTTATTCCCAGATGCCAGCTTTGAGGCCACTATTACTGAATGTCTAGACGATGGTTACATCATCACATTCACAGACAATACAGTTCACGACTATTTCATTCCTGAATCTTTCGAATGGGTTGTAACTTATGACGGTATAACTGAGACTTTCACAAGCTCTGAATTCAGCATTGAAGTTACAGACGACGCAATCAATGTTACCTATAATGTAAGTTATACCAATGGTTGTAATGCCAATACATTAACTCAAACCATCAGTATTCAAAATGACCTTGTTCCTAACTTTGACATCACCGTTGGTGGAATTGATCCATCTGGTGGCGGTGGAGGCGGCACAGGTGGAGGCAATGAAGATTGTCCTGAATTTGGAGGTCAAGTTTTGGGGCTCACCATTACTGGAGGATCTATTGACGGAGAAGTCGCATCTGTAGATTGGGTTGTAGTTGTTAACGGGCAAACGTATACGTTTACTGGAAACCCTATAGATCTCGGCGGCATAATCACAAGTGAAGCAACAGTTACTGCAACTGTAAATTATACAAATGGTTGTTCATTTAGCGTAACAGAAACATTCGGACCAGATGACTTTGGAAATGGAACAGGTTTCCCAATCGTCTTGGAAAGTTGTGACATGAATGGTTACAATGTGGTTGTAAGTATTCCTTCGATCCCAGCTCCTTTTGTTATAGAAGGAATTACTTGGACAATTACGAATAATGGAGTGACAACAACATCTTCTGATGAAAGCGTAGCCTTGAGTGTTGCTTACGATGGAAGTGCAACAGTTAGTTTATTCATGGACCTTTCAGATGATTGTACAGTAAATATCACAGAAACCATTGATACAGATTTTTTCAATTCGAACTTTGACATAGTTGCTGGAGATGCAACCGGTGGAGGTGGAGGTGGAGCAGATTGCTCAATGTTTGGAGGACAAATAGTGAGTGTAGCCATTGGTAATTTACAAATAAATGGTACTGTTGAATCTGTAAACTGGGAAGTTATTGTTGCAGGTCAAGCATATACATTTACCGGCAACCCTGTTGACCTTGGTGGTATCATCACAGAAAACGCAACAGTAACAGCAACTATAAACTATTCAAATGGTTGTAGTTTCACAATTTCAGAGACATTTGGACCAGACGATTTCATGGATCCGACAGGATTCCCGATTATTTTAGATAGTTGTGATGATAACAGTTTCAATGTAATTGTTTCGACTCCTTCCATTCCAGAACCATTCGTGGTTGAAGGCATTATGTGGACAATAAATAATGGAGGAACAGTGACAACTTCTACAGATCCAAGTGTAGCCATAAATATTCCATATGGTAGCAGTGCTACAGTAACATTGTTTATGGATTTGTCAGATGGCTGTGAAATTAATGTTACGAGAGATATTGACTATGACTTGTTCACTGACAATTTTGAAATAGTGGTGGGAGATGCCACAATGGGCGGCAATGTAGATTGTGCTCAATTTGGTGGACAAATTTTAAGCGTTGCCATTGGGAATGCACAAATAAATGGAGAGGTAGAATCTATTCAATGGGAAGTTGTGGTTGGCGGACAAGCGTTTACGTTTACCGGTAATCCAATTGACCTAGAAGGAATCATTACAGAAGAAGCTACTGTAACGGCAATGATTTTTTACTCAAACGGATGTTCATTCACAATTCAAGATTCATTTGGACCTGATGATTTCCCAGGCGGTGGAGGAGATGAGCCTGGTTTTCCATATGAATTGATCAATTGCGATGGTGGACAGTTCAATATTTCTGCAACTTTACCAGCATTACCTGCTGGATTCACATATGAGAGTTGGGTTTGGACTATTGATATTGCTGGTAATGTTACCACAAGTACTGATGAGACAATTTCAATCTCATTTGGACAAGGTGGTGCAGCGACAGTAAACTTAAGCGCAGATCTAGCTCCTGATTGTACAATCAATGTTACTGAAACAATAAGCTCAGAAGAATTTGCACCAACGAACCCATGGCAGACTGATGACATAGATTGCAATAATGAAGGAGGGACATTTGTCTTTACATCGAGTATGGGTGGAGTCACTGTAAGTTGGGTTTATCTACAAGGTGGTGAAATGAATTCAAGTGATGATCAATCATTGACACTTGAAATTGCAAATGGAGAAACCGTTGATATCACCATGATTACGACTTACCCTAATGGTTGTATGAGTTCATTTACTGAAAGCTTTACAGGTGGTGGCTCAATTGATCCAATTGAATGGAATGGAAATCCGGTTGTCGATTGCGAAGGAGATGATACTCCTTTGATCATCAATGGTAATCCTAATTATACTTATTCATGGGAACCAACTACTGGATTGACATTCACAGATAATGTGAATTTTTCAGACCCAATAGTTTCAGTGACAGAAATCACAACATACAATGTAACTGTTACTGCGGGTGATTGTACAATTGAAGACTCGATCCTCGTTATTCCAGAAGAATTAGCCATTCCAGATATCGAATGGAATGGTGGTCTTGGAGATGGCACTTTCTGTGATGGTGTAATTTCTGTGATCATCACGAATCCAATCGATGGGGTAACCTATGAATGGTCTTGTGGTCCTGAATTTGAAGATATAATTGGAACAGGTGTTTCAATAGATTATGATGCAGGGGAGTTTGGCAACAAAACAATTTGTGTAAGAATTCAAGGAGCCAATGCAGACTGTGACATCTCTTCATGTCTGGATGCCTTTGATGGATCATTGGATCTTGAATGGCCTAACCCTCTGGAACTTTGTGATAATGATACAACGACCATTATGATGGTTAATACTGATCCAGAGCAAATGGTTGAGATTGTTTGGGAAGAAGATTCACACATCATTTCCATCGATGAAAATGGAAATCCAACCATTGGAGTTGGTGTAGACGAAGATCCTTTCAATTTAGTTTTTACAGCTTCCAATCAATACGGTTGTGAAATGACGGATGTTGTTGAAATCATATTTACAGAACCAATTGACCTTGGATTTACAACTGCTGTTGAAGAATGCGGTGAATTGACTTTGTGCTTCACACCAACAACGGGTTCGGGAACTTTTGAACCATTCTGGCAATTTGAAGATCCTAGTGTTGCAACAGGAAGTGGATCTTCTACAGATTTTGCTCCATGTTACACATTCCCTGAATTAGGATTATATGACGTAACATTAAGTGACCTATCGGATATTTGTCCAGCAGAACCGATTACAATGGAAGTTGCGGTCATTGCTCCGCCTACCATTTCAATTATGGACACAATTATCTCTAGTGATATACCTGTTATTTTAACTGCTGAAACAGAGTTCGACACATTGGTAACCATAACTTGGTGTGACGAAAACGGAACAGAAATAGGGGAGGGCAATCCATTTGAATATACTCCAATAGATTCCATTTCGACTGTAAGTGTAAAAATTACAGATATCTATGATTGTGCTGATACAGTCAGTACGGTTGTTATCATCACCGATGAAAAAATCATAACAGGCATTGTTGGACCAGACCCTGATCCACCGTGTCCTAATTCTGAGTTTGGATTAACGGTTGAAGGAGAAAATCTTGAAAACTGTATTTTCCTTTGGGGACCCGAAGATTGTGTTGTCGAAGGAATTGATACAGCGAGTCCAATATTCACAATTGGTGATTCTACCAAAGTGTATAGCGTTACAATAACTGACACTGAAACAGGTTTAGATACTATTTTCGATCTGGAAGTTGCACCTGCTGATGTTCAATTTACAATTATTCCTGACTTTGAAGAGAATACGATATGTGAAGGTCAGGAAGGAACATTGACAGCCGAGCCAGAAAATCTATCATATGAATGGAGTACGGGAGAATCAGGATCTTCTATTACCATTGAACCTGTGGAGGACATGACGTACATTGTTACAGCTACAGATGGAAATGGATGTGAAAATATTGATTCTATCAATATAATCGTCACACCTGCTACATGTACAGATGAAACAGTTTACGTTCCAAACGCATTCTCACCAAACAATGATGATATAAATGACATCTTCCGAGTGAGAAGTAAGTTTGTGGAAAGGCTTGATGTGTTCATCGTTTATGATAGATGGGGAGCAGAAGTTTACAACAACAACGATATAAATTCTGGATGGGACGGAACGCTTAACAATGTTGAATTACCTCCAGATGTGTTTGCTTATTGCATAAAAGGAACATGTATCAACGGTGAAGAATTCACCCGAGTTGGAAATGTTTCTTTACTGAAGTAAGTTGATTTTCAAAATAAAAAAGAGAGGCCTTAATCGAAAGATTAGGGCCTCTCTTTTTTATTATTGGCTGTTAATTAAACATTAACTCAGTATTTATTTGATATTAGATGAAGTCGTTCATTCCCACATTTTTTTTAATAATCACATAACCTTTCTTCATCTATATACGGATGAGAAGACATGTAGATTTGCAGCAAATTAATTATAATCCTCTAACAATACTTATTTATGAAATTTAATATTTACGCAATATCATTCTTCTTATTCTTTGGTATTAATCTCAATGGACAAGTCATTGTAACCGATGCTGACTTGACCGATGGAACCTATGATTGGACGAACGAAAATGAATATATTCTTGATGGATACGTAACGCTTGAATCAGGAGGAGTATTAAATATTCAAGCAGGTACAGTCATCAAAGGTCGAACAAATCCCTCAACTGGGAATCCTTCTTCAGCTTTGATCATTGCAAGAGGTGCACAAATCTTTGCAACAGGTACACAATCTGAGCCAATCATCTTCACAGCAGAAGAAGATGATTTAACAACAACAGATGATGTGGGTCCTTTCGATTATCAAAAGTGGGGAGGATTGGTTATTCTCGGAAATGGAATTATTGGTGAAGATGGTGGAACTGATTTTATTGAAGGTATTCCATCTGGAGATTCAAGATTTGAATATGGTGGAAACGACAATGCCGATAATTCAGGAGTTTTAAATTATGTTTCCCTTAGACATGGAGGGGCTGTACTTGAACAAGATTCCGAAATAAACGGACTCACTCTTGGTGGTGTTGGTTCGGGAACTACTATAAGCTATGTGGAAGTATTTGCATCAAAAGATGATGGTATTGAGATTTTCGGAGGTGCGGTCAACATAGACCACGCGGTTGTGGCTAACGTAGGAGACGATTGCTATGATTTTGATGAATCTTGGGAAGGGTACATTCAATATGCATTCTCATTGATTCAAAACGTAGACCCTGAATTCGGCGGAGATCATGCCATTGAATATGATGGATCTGAAGCTGATGACCTTGAACCAAAAACCATAGGCAGGATTTACAATGCCACTTTCATTGGAGCAGGAGATGGTATGAATAGTGATAATGATGGTGTACGTGTAAGAAATGATGCTGCTCTACAACTTTGGAACAGCATCATTTTAATGTCTACAGGATATGCACTAAGAGTTGACGATACAGCTATCGATAGATTGGCTGCTGGTGAAGGTGCTTACGCAGGAAATATATGGACAGGATATGGAGAACTAGTAAGAGATGATATTCCTGAAGTTCTTGATGCTATTATGGCAAATGGCAATGAGATTGACACGGATCCTTTATTGGCAGGAATTTCAAGAATTCCGAATGGGGGACTTGATCCAAGACTTGAGCCTGGGTCGCCTGCATTAATCGGAGCAATACCAGATCCAAACGCTCCGGCAGGTGCCGATTCACCAGCTTACAGAGGTGCTTTTGGTAATTCACAAAACTGGGCATTGGGCTGGACTGCAATGGATACTTACGGATACTTTGGAGATTTGGTTACAAAAGTACCAGGCGTAGTTACAGATGCTGATATTGAACCATGTGAAACTTTAACATTGACTGCTGATACAGAATGGGAACTTGACGGATATGTGTTTGTTGAAGATTGTGCAACCTTGATTATTGAAGCAGGGACTGTTATCAAAGCAAGACCAAATCCAGATTCAGGTGATCCTTCATCTGCTTTGATAGTATCAAGAGGTGGAACAATCATCGCCAATGGTACATCAAATGCACCAATTATTTTTACTTCAACAGACGATGACTTGACAACAACTAACGATTTAAGTCCTTTTGATTACCAAAAATGGGGTGGAGTTGTCATCCTAGGAAATGGTATTGTTGGCGAAGACGGAGGTACAGATTTTGTTGAAGGTATCCCATCTGGCGATCCTCGAGCTGAATATGGTGGTGATGATAATCAAGACAGTTCAGGTTCATTCACCTATGTGTCAATAAGACATGGAGGTGCAGTACTAGAACAAGACAACGAAATCAATGGTCTTACTCTCGGTGGAGTAGGTTCTGGGACTACAATTAATCATGTTGAAGTTTTCTCTTCAAAAGATGATGGAATTGAAATATTCGGAGGAGCAGTAAATATTGATCACGCATTGGTTTCATATGTCGGTGATGACTGTTATGACTTTGATGAATCATGGGATGGAACCATGCAATTTATTTTTTCACTTTCGCAAAATGTTGACGCTGAATTTGGAGGAGATCATGCTGTTGAATACGATGGTTCAGAAAGAGATGACCTTGGCCCAAAAACAGTTGGTAGAATCTATAATGCAACATTCATCGGATCGGGCGTGGGAGAGAACAGCGACAATGATGGTCTTCGAATCAGAAACGATGCAGCTGTGAGAATTTACAATAGTATTGTAGCAATGTCTACAGGATATGCTTTGAGAGTGGATGATACCTCCATAGATAGACTAGCCGCTGGTGAAACAGAATTTGCAAACAATTATATATTTGGATATGGTGAGTTGGTTCGAGATGATATTCCAGAGGTACTTGACGCGTTAAATACCAACTCAAACTTTATTGATACAGATGCGATGTTTGGAGGAGTATCAAGATTACCCGATGGCGGTTTGGATCCAAGATTGAATTTGGATTCTCCTGCTTTGATTGGTGCAATTTTTAATGCCAATGATGACGTTATCCAAGTAGATTATGCAGGAGCATTTGGGTGTTCAGATGGAACTTGGGCAGCGGGATGGTCTGCACTTGATGAATATGGTTTCCTTGGAGACTTGAGTAATTGTATAGTTTCAGTGAATGATATTGAAGAAAATTCATTAGGATTAAAAACAGCTCCGAATCCAGCGAATGATTTTGCGAAAGTGACATTCCAATTGGAAACCAGATCGGAAGTGTCTTTTGAGATCATTGATCTTAATGGATCAATTGTGCACAAACAGAACTTGGGAATTGCAGCAGCAGGAGAGAATAGTTTAGTTGTAAATACAGATGTATTGCCCGTAGGTACTTATATCATCAAGGTTAACACAGAATTTGGATCATCTACTCAGAAAATTCAGGTGATCAAGTAGTTATTACCATTCAACTTAGAACTTAAAATATAAATGGGTGCTGTCTCTGTGAGATGGCACCTCATTTTTTATACTTAAGAATCCATAGCCTCGGTAAATTTGGTCGCTTTCTTTTCATTCCCCGAAACATTTAATCGACCTTGCACCAAGGCTGTTTGCCAGCCCAATTTTCCCGACATTATCTTTTTGAAGAACTTATCTTTTGTTTCAAAAACTACGTCTGCTTTCTTGGCAACACCGGCACGGAATGTAGGAATCTTGTTTAATCCGAGTTGAAAATCTGTGCCACTTTCTGACAAATGGAATTGCACCTTACCTATGCCTCTTGGCAATCTATCATTCTCCTTTTTGAAGTAAGCTTCAATATTTGTTAATAATTTTTCAGTTGATTCCTCTGGATTCTCCTTTG
>JAHDDD010000020.1:18267-23848 GCA_020629535.1 Saprospiraceae bacterium | reverse complement strand
AAAGAACCTTAATCATTTAATTAAAGAAGAATCCATTTTTTCCTTTAAAGAATAAATATGAGTAACAGAGTATTGAGCACCATTTTCTTGTTGTTTGGCCTAGTATCATTAATGGCACAACCTGGATACAAGTACTCAAAAATCAAATTCGATTTAGAACATGTAGATATCCATGATTTGGCAGCATTGGGATTGGAGACAGATCATGGTCATCACTCAAAGCACAAGTGCTTTACCAATATCTTCAGCAATTTCGAACTCGAAAAGCTAGACGAACTTGGCATTGAATATCAAGTGGTCATAGAGGACATCCAAGCGTTTTATCGACAGTATGGAACGATGGATGAAACAGCGCTAAGCATAAACGAAAGATCTGCAAACTGCGAACAAACAGAAGAAGAACCTTACAGCGCATACGAAACACCGGAGAATTATGAATATGGTACCATGGGTGGATATTTAACCTATGATGAAGCCATCATCGAGCTAGATAAAATGAAAGAGCTCTATCCCGAGTTGATCACTGAGCGTTTGCAGATAGGTGATATTCTTACACATCAAGGCAACAATCTATATTACATGGTCATCAGTCCTGATGTGGTAAATGAAATAGATACACTTAAACCTCAAATTATATACACCGCATTGCACCATGCACGTGAACCAAATTCATTGAGTCAATTGATTTTTTATATGTGGTACCTTTTGGAGAATTATGGAACGGATGAAGAAGTCACGTATTTGATGGACAACACGACCATGTTCTTTATGCCCATCGTCAATCCAGATGGATATATATTAAATGGTGAAATGGACCCGACAGGTGGAGGTCTTTGGAGAAAGAACGTTCAATATGATGAAAATGGGGAATTGTTCGGCGTAGATCTGAACCGAAATTATGGCTTTAATTGGGCTTGGGATGATGATGGCTCGTCCCCTGATCCGGGTTCACAAACCTACAGAGGTACTGGTCCATTTAGCGAGCCCGAAACACAAGCAGTTCGTGAGTTGTTCAATGCAAATAAATTTGAGATTTCCTTAAATTATCATACATCTGGAGATCTTCTCATACACCCATGGGGTTACTCAGATCAGCCGACCGATGAAGACAATGTATTTAAATCTTTAGGAAGATTGATGATCGCTGAAAATGATTTTGTATTAGGAACAGGAACTGAGACCGTTGGATACGTCGTTAATGGTGATAGCGATGATTGGCAATATGGAGAGACGGAAGAAAAAATTCCTGCTTACGCGATGACACCCGAAGTTGGTCCTTCGTTTTGGCCAGGCCAGGATGTCATTGACGAATTGAATAAATCTTGTATGCGCCTCAACCTGAATGCCGCACATACCTTATTAAATTTCGGCTGGGCGAAAGAGATCATGGCAGAGCCTATCTTATCCGCCAAAGAAGGTAAGTTGTTTTTCGAATTTGAAAAGAGCGGATTAAGACAAGGTCCCATTCACTTTTCTGTAGTTTCCAATACCGAAGGTGTTACTCTTGAAGACAACGAATTTCCTGACCTGGACATGGAAATAGGACAAACGAGAGAGTTTGAAGTCGACTATTTTATTGATGAAGAATTCAATGGAGAAACCATTGAATTTGATTTGGTAATAGACAATGGAATATATCAACATAAAATTCCTTTCACTAAATCATTCGATGCAGTGTTGGCTGATGGCAATTCAATTTTAATTTCTGATGGAAACAATTCGGAAATATTCTCATTTGAGAATAATTGGGGACCGACATCTGAAGATTTTTTCAGTTCCCCAAATTCTCTGACAGATTCACCATTTGACAATTATGAAAACAACCTTTGGTCAGGCGTCGCTATGAACCTCATCAATCCGTTCTCTTTGGTGGATGCTGAGACTGCTCATTTAACTTTTCAAACCAAGTTTGAAATAGAGCAAGGTTGGGATTTGGTTCAAGTTCGAGCTTCTACTGATGGTATCAATTTTGAAGCACTCTGCGGTAGCTTAACTGATGAAGGCAGTGAGGAACAAAACGCCATTTCTGACGGACCTGTATACGACGGCTTTGTGACGGAATGGTCGAGCGAGTCGATTTGCCTTGAAGATTATCTTGGTGAAGAAGAAGTATATATTCAATTCATTTTGTTTAGCGATGGGTTTGTGACAGAAGACGGTTTTTACCTTGATGATTTGGCATTGCGTCTAACAGGTGATTTGGTTGGTAATGAAAAATTAGATCTAGATTATTTTAAAGTGCAGCCCAATCCGGCGACCGATCAGATCAGACTTCATTTAAGCTATGATCAAATCCGATTCAACTATCAGTTTGAATTGATAGATGTTATGGGCCAAATGGTTGAGAATGGAACCATTGAACGTCCGCAACAAACCATCCAGACTGCTCATCTGTCTTCAGGTGCTTACTTTATTCGTTTAAAGAAGGATGGTCGAGTGGTCAATCAATACAAGTTTATAAAGCATTGATATGAGAAAGATTATCTTTTGGTGCGCAATGGCCTTTTGTTTAATAGGATGTCTTTCAAAAAAACAAGATTCAAAAAAGGAATACCGTACGGATCAATTTGAAGTGAACCTAGCGGATAAAATGGATCCAAAATTGTTTGCTAGAAACTTTGAAAAGTATGGCCTTGAATTGAAATGCATACTTGACGAGCAACAAAACCTTTGCATTTTTGCATTTGATGATACTAAATTTGACATTGAAAGTATTGTCGATTATTTTAGTAAAGAAGTAGGTGTGCAAGCTTGTGCTCTCACCAAAGGATGTGAAAGCGGTTGATGATTTGTGGTTGCAAGATTAATAATGGATATAGGGATTTATTAATCAAAAAAAATAGCTATGAAAAATTATCATTTGTTTTACTTCACAGTCTTGATGACCATCTTTGCATGTGAGAAATCCGAAACTGATCCTTATTATGATACCCTTTCGTATACAGCTCCCGTTAATCTAGCTGGCTTTGATGATCTTGAAGTTGGAGATGAATACCGGTATGTGTATTTTCTAGGTGAAAATTACTTTGTACAAGATAATTGCAACTACGAAATTTTGAGTGACACCCTTGAGATTGAAGTATGTGGGATAGAAGATGGGAAGTATGTGGTTTCTGAAAAGATCAATCCAAACTCAGCCATGCTTAATGATGATTATTACTTTTTTAAGGACAGCGTATTTGTAAATTATTGGTCGATTAGGAATGATTCACTTATTATTGATCAACATCCTTCCAATGAAAATTTCTACAGCCATCTTTTTCTTAGAAATCCAAATTCACTTTCCCTTATAGAAGACATGGAGAACGAAACTGAAATCTGTGGTTGGAAAACAACTGATTCAGGATATGAATGGGAAACAATGCAACATGCATTGAATGATACTATAGCTGGAGAAATATTTCCTCATATCAATATCACAATCAATAATGTATCAATGGCATTGGATGGTCCTGGATACTCTTTTTATTACACTTTAGAGGATGGGATTTTGAGAACCAGTGAATATAGCGCTTGGACTGGTGCAGGAGTAGGTTGGGAGAGGTTGCTAGAGTGATACCAAAGATGGATTGATTCATATTTTAAAGCACCATGCGCCGAGTCTAACCAATCACCTAACATTGTAAATATATGTTATCATTAAACACTATTTACTGCCTTAATGATAACTATTATTGACATTATTCCATAATTTGCTTACATTTATTAATGATAAGTTATGTTTACAATAATATGGCTAATCAAGCTTAATATAAACTAATGTATACATTATGGACTGGTACTCGCTAACAAACACAAGAATTGAAACCATCATTGGAGAAAGGATTAAAAACCTAAGGTTGGCTTATAATTTGACCCAAAATGAGCTGGCTTTAAGAACAGGAATCAGTCGGGTATCCATCAGCAAAATAGAACGAGGCATGGGTGTCAATCTTTCATCATTGATTGAAATAATGAGAGGACTTCGGGTGCTTGAAAATCTGGATCATCTAATCCCTGAACAAGAAATCAGCCCCATCGAAATGATAAAGTTGAAAAATCAATCTCTCAGGAAAAGAGCATCAAAAAAGAAATAAGGAATGGCAGAGGTAATGATAAAAATTTGGGACAAAGATGTTGGAGCTGCAATATGGGATGATGATAAGCAACTGGCCATATTTGAATTCAGTAAGGAATTTGTAAAACAAGACATAGATCTTGCTCCACTGATGATGCCTCTAGAATCTGCAGTGATGGGTAAAAGAATATACTCTTTCCCAAACTTAAATCCAGAAACATTTAAAAAATTACCTGGCTTGTTGTCTGATTCCTTGCCGGATACATTTGGTAATGCATTGATCGATCTTTGGTTGAGTAGAAATGGAAGATCCAAAAATGAATTTACTCCCATAGAAAGATTGTGTTATGTGGGTAACAAAGCAATGGGAGCCCTAGAGTTTAAGCCAATGATAAATCCGAGCAGAGAAGTGGAAGATATACAACTTGGGGAATTGGTCGAAATTGCTTCGGAGATTATGAAGCAAAAGGAATCTTTAGATACCTCGTTTAAAACAAACAAAACCAAAGCACTTGAACAGATTATTACCGTAGGAACATCAGCCGGAGGAATGCGACCAAAGGCCGTGATTGCCATTCATAATGAAGACAATCGAATCGTGTCTGGCAATCTTGATTTGAATGATGAATACCAACATTGGTTGTTGAAATTTGATGGGATCCAAGACAATGTACTGGGTGACCCGAAAGGGTATGGTGCTATAGAGTATGTCTACCATTTGCTGGCCATTGATTGCGGGATTGAGATGACAGAATGTAGATTGTTGAATGAGTCAGAAAGAAGTCATTTTATGACCAAAAGATTCGACAGAGTAGATGGCCAAAAAATCCATATGCAAACCTTATCAGGAATCGCGCACTTTGATTTCAATAATATTGGCTCAAGCTCATACGAACAACTTTTCCAGGTTATGCGCAAATTGAAATTAGGGAATGATCAACTGGAACAAATGTATAGGAGAATGATATTCAATGTGGTAGCCAGAAATCAAGATGACCATACAAAAAATACCTCTTTTATCCTTCCGGAAAATGATGAATGGAGATTGGCGCCTGCCTATGATATCACTTATAGCTATAATCCATTGCCTGGAAGAAATACCAGTTTACATCAGATGTCAATCAATGGTAAAAGAAAGGACTTTTTGAAAGAGGATTTACTGAAAATTGCAAAAGACAATCGCATTAAAAGGCCTGAAGAAATTTTGGAAAATGTGATTTCCTCAGTCTCCAATTGGAAGATGAAAGCAAAGGAATACGATATTAGTAAAGAAAAAATCAATGAAATCGATTCCAACTTAAAATTAAAATTTGACTAGACGGAAATTCAAATCAGCAAACACGATCGTACCGTTAATGGTCTTCCAATAATCTTTTTGCAACTTTTTCGAAAATTTGATCTCCTGTCAATTTTGACTTGAGTTCTTTATAGTCTGATATCATCTTTTTTCGTAGTTCGGAGTCTTTCAATTTTTCGATTTCTGAATTTAATTTTTGTGCATTGAAATCCACTTGAATCAACTCC